>CAIRBD010000630.1 GCA_903876745.1 uncultured Gemmatimonadota bacterium | reverse complement strand
GGAAGTCGAGGTCGATGTCGGTGCCGAGCGACTTCTCGATGAGCATCAGCATCTCGGGCGACACCTTCTCCATCTTCGCCATGCGGAAGGCGACGTCGGTGGAGAGGGCCGGATCGAATTCCTTGAACACTGCCGCGGTCTGCGGCGGCGCGAGGTGCGCGAGGATCAGCGCGATCGTCTGCGGATGTTCGTTGCGGAACGTGTTCGCGATCTGCTGCGGGTCGGCGTTGCGCAGCCGCTGCAATCCGGCGTTGTCGGCCAGCTGGCTGACGACGCGCTTCAGGATGTTCCCCGCCTTCTGCGGGCCGAACGCCTTCTCGAGGATCTCGCGCGCGAAATCGACGCCGCCCGACGAGAGCGCTTCGCTCGCGACCGCGGTCTCCACCCACTCCAGCAGCACCTGTTCCGCCGCGCCCGCTTCCACGCGGTCCATCCGCGCGATCTCGAACGAGATCATCTCGACTTCGTCGTTCGACAGCTTCTGCGTGATCTTCGCGGCCTGCTCGGCGCCGAGCGCCATGCACAGGATGGCCGCCTTCTGGCGGCCGGTGTAGCCATGATGATCGTCGTCGCCTTTGGCGGAACGCACGCTGGCCGATGCCATGGGCTATGCCTCTTCCTTCATCCAGGTCTTGATCAGTCGCGCTGCGCTGTCGGGGTCCTTCGAGACCGTCGCAACGACCTTGTCCCGAAGCTCGGTGTCGGCTTCGGGGAACTCGAACCGGCTCGGCTGCGGCGCGCGCAACTGCGCGTGCTGCTGCACGGGCGCCGGGAGGGCGACCGGCACGCCCGCCATCGCAAGCTGCGGCTGGCCGCCGGCCATCATCGGCCCTCTCGTCTTGAGCGTGCGCATGGCCCCCATCGCCAACACGAACGCGAGCAGCAGCCCCACGCCCGTGAGCACCGGACGCTGCAGCTGCTGCACGCGCGTGCCGAGGTCCACCTCGGGGATGGGCTCGAACACCGCCTTCGGCGTCTCGAACTGCTGCGCCGCCACGTTCACCACGTCGCCGCGCACACTGTCCACGCCCACCGCGCTGCGCACCAGCAGCTCGATGCGCTGCAGTTCGGCTGCCGTGCGCGGCTGCCACTTGGGGATCGAATCCTTGGGGCCGGTGGACGGCAAGCGACGGTCATTCACGAGCACCGCCACCGTGAGCCGCTTCAGGTTGCCGATCGCGCCGGAAAAGGTCTCCGTGCTCTTCGAATTCTCATACGTGTTCGCGACGTTCGTCGACGCGGCGCCGCCCTGCGCCCCCGGCGTGATCTCGGCCTTCGTCTCGCTCGCGAGCACCTGCTTGTCGGGATTCACTTCCTGCGTCGTGCGCTCGACCCGGTCGAAGTTCACCGACGCCGACACCTGCACCTTGGCGTTCCCCGGGCCCACGAGCTGCGAGATGATGTTCTCGGCCTTCTTCTCCAGATACTTCTCGACGTCCTGCTGCAGGCGCAACTGGCGGCTCGAGAGCCCCACCGGCGTGTTGCCGTCGTTCGGCTCCGACCACTGCCGCCCCGTCTCGTCGTGGATGCTCACGTTGTCCGCACCCAGTCCGTCCACGCTCGAGCTCACGAGGTGCGCGATCCCCGCCACCACTTCCGGGGCCGGACCGCCGCCGCTCTTGAGCGCGATCAGCACCGACGCCGTCGCCGGCCGGTCGTCCGCGCGGCGGAACGCGGGTTGCTCGCTGATGGCGAGATGCACCTCGGCGCGCTCGATGCCGCGCATGTGGCCGATCGTGCGCTCCAGTTCCCCCTCGAGCGCGCGACGATAATTCACGCGCTGCGTGAAGTCGTTCCATCCCCACGTGGGACGGTCGAAGATCTCGAGCCCCGGGCGGTTGCCGCCGGGGATCCCGTCCTTCGCGAGCGTCACGCGCGCGCGCGCGAGGTCGGTCTCGGCCACGAGGATCTCCGCGCCGCCGTGCGACAGTTCGTACTTGATGCCGGCCGAGTTGAGCCGGTCGGCGAGTTCTGATGCGCTGGCGAGCGGCACGTTCGTGATGGCCGGCACCATGGTCGGCGCCGTCGCCGCGCGCGACGCGACGAGGATCAGTGCCGCCACACCCAGGCCCACCGCGGCGATCGCGATCCGCCGCACACCACCCGCGCGCTCGAGGAGTTCGTTCAGCATCTATGTCTCAACCCTGCATGTTGGCGAGGGACCGGTACGCTTCGGTGAACTTGTTGCGCACCTCGATGAGCATCTGGAGCGAGATCTGCGCTTCTTCCGACGCCGCCATCACCTGGTGGATCTCGACGTTCTCGCCGCGCAGGAACGCGCCGAGGGTGTCGGCCGCCTTCTCCTGCTGGCCCGACACGTCGTTGATGGCGCGCTTGAGCGTGTCGCCGAACGACTCGCCGCCCACGCCGCCGATGAGCGGCACCTGCCGCGCACCCGTGTCGCCGAAGCCCGTGCCGACGCGCGTCGTCTGCGGGTCGAGCGCGAAGCCGGTGTTCAGCCCCGCCGTCATCTCTTTGGGCAGCGCCGACATCACGCCGCCCGTGACCGACTGCGTCAGACCGCCGACGAGTCCCTGGTACTGCGAGGGAAGCCCGCTGGTGACTCCCTGCGTGGCCTTCGAGACGATGCCGCCGATGGGATTGCCCATGTGCTCAGCCCCGGATGTCGAGGCGACGCCCGCGGATCGCGGGAACGTTCGCGGTGTTGGGCTTCGAGAAATTCATGACCTTCGAGTACGTCAGCGGGCCGGAGCTCGCCGTGCGCGCAAAAAAGCTGCGCTCTTCATTGGTGAGGATGCTCCACAGCGCCGGATCGGTGCCGGCCGGCGCGGCCACGCCGCTGGCGCCGCCGATGGACCCGCGCGACGAGAGCGACGCCGAGTCGCTCTTGGCGATCTCGGGCTTCGCCGTCGCCGTGCGCGCGGCATCGCCGGCCGGCCGCGAGAGCGTCTGGTCCATGCGCGTGGCGAGCAGGTCGCGCAGCGCGTTGTTGACACCGGTCACGGGCATGGCAGGATCCTCAGATGTCGATGCTGCGACGCAGCATCGCCTTGGTGACTTGGAACACGGTCGCGTTCGCCTCGTACATGCGGCGCGCATCCATCAGGTCCACGAGTTCGTCGGTGACCCGCACGTTCGGATAGCGCACATAGCCGTCGGCATTCGCGTCGGGATGGCTCGGGTCGTACACGAGCGGCCCTTCGCTCGGATCTTCGGTGATGCCGGTGACCTTCACGCCGCCGGCGCGATCGGTCATCGGGTCGGTTTTCGCGTCGCCGGCGGGCGCTTCGCCCGTGGCGAGC
>CAIRBD010000629.1 GCA_903876745.1 uncultured Gemmatimonadota bacterium | reverse complement strand
CCGGCCGGTCGCCGCATTGAATGTGGGGATGGCCATCCGCGAGCCGGCGCGCGCCCGCGCGCGCGTGCAGCGGGAGGTGCTCCCCGCGCTCCGACGCGCCGCCGCCCACGTCGAGACCGCCCTTCACGCCTCACGCCGCGCCTTCGGCGCGGAAGGTTGACCGTCGTGCGCCCGATCGCCCTCACGCGCGAAGTGAGTCCCACCATCATCCGTTGCGAATTGACGCATCTCGCGCGCACGCCCATCGACGTGGCACGCGCGCGGGAGCAGCACGCGGCGTATGAGGCGCTGCTCACGCGGCTCGGCTACGATGTGCGACGTGTGCTCGCACTCCCCGATCATCCCGACGCCGTGTTCATCGAGGACACGGCGGTGGTACTCCCTGCACTCGCCGTCATCACGCGCCCCGGCGCCGAGTCGCGCCGCGAGGAGGTGGAGGCGGTGGCCGAGGCGCTCGCCGCGCACCGCGCGCTCGCGCGCATCACCGCGCCCGGTACGCTCGACGGCGGTGACGTGCTGTGCACCGGCCGCACGCTCTTCGTGGGGCGCACCGCGCGCACCAACGACGCCGGGATCGCGCAGCTCGCGGCCTTCGCCGCGCCGCACGGCTTCACCGTGCGCGCCGTCGACGTGACGGGATGCCTGCATCTCAAGACGGCGGTCACCGAGGTCGCGGACGGCACGCTGCTCGTGAACCCCGCCTGGATCCCTGCGGGGACGTTCGACGGCTTCACGGTGATCCCTGTAGACCCCGGCGAACCGATGGGCGCCAACGCGGTACGCGCGGGCGGCGCGCTCATCTATGGCGACGCGTATCCACGCACGAAGGCGCGGCTCGAGGCGGCGGGACTCACCGTGCACACGGTCGATGCCTCCGAGGTGGCGAAGGCCGAGGGCGCCGTGACTTGCTGCAGCGTTCTTGTTGACTGATGATTCACCGTCGATCGTCCCCCCTGCTCCCTCAGCCCGCACGGCCATGAAACGCTTCCTGCTCGTCATCGTCGGCTGCCTCGCCCTGCTCGCCGGGGTGCTCGTGTTCAACACGTCGCGCTCGATGAACCGCGTCGCCGTCCGCGACGGCGGCAAGGTGGCGGCCGTCACCGTCGACTCGGCGGGCGCCATCGCGCGCTTCGCGAAGGCGCTCACCTACCCCACCATCTCGTGGGACCCGGGCACGCAGCCGGTGGACAGCGCCGCCTTCCGTGGATTGCAGGCGCATCTCGCCGAGAGCTTCCCGCTCGTGCACAAGACGCTCAAGCACGAGGTGATCAACCATCTTTCGCTGCTGTACACCTGGCCCGGCACCGATCCGACACGCGCGCCCGTGGTGCTGATGGGTCACCAGGACGTGGTACCCGTGATTCCCGGAACCGAGAGCCAGTGGCAGCAGCAGCCGTTCAGCGGCGCCGTGAAGGACGGCTTCGTGTGGGGGCGCGGCGCGCTCGACGACAAACTCACCGTGCTCGCCACGCTCGAGGCGATCGAGACGCTCATCCGCGACGGGTACAAGCCCAGGCACACGGTGTATCTGGCATTCGGCCACGACGAGGAGATCGGCGGCGAGCAGGGGGCGCAAGTGCTGCGCGACACGCTCGTGGCGCGCGGCCTGAAGGAGGCCGCACTCGTGCTCGACGAAGGGGGCGCGATCGCTGACGGCGCGATGCTCGGCGTGACGGGCAAGGTCGCACTCATCGGCGTGAGCGAGAAGGGATTCCTCTCGCTCGAACTCACGATGAAGGGGAAGGGCGGGCATTCGTCCACGCCGCCGCCGCACACGGCCATCGGCCAGATCGCGTCGGTGATCGAGAAGATCGAGGCCGCGCCGTTCCCGGCGACGCTCGACGGCCCCACGCGCTGGATGCTCGATGCCGTGGCGCCCACGATGCCGTTCGGCAAGCGGCTCGCGATGGCGAACCTCTGGCTCTTCGGCCCGCTGGTGGAGAAGGCGATGCTCGCGCAGCCGCAGAGCGCGGCGATGCTGCGCACGACGACGGCGGTGACGATGGTGAGCGGCGGCGTGAAGACGAACGTGCTCCCCATCGACGCCAAGGCCGTGGTGAACTTCCGCATCCGGCCCGGCGAGACGATGGCGAGCGTCACCGATCGTGTGCGGGGGATCGTGAACGACACGAACGTGGCGATCCGCGATCTGGGTTTTCACACGGAGCCGTCGCCGGTGTCGGACCGTGAGGGCGCGGGGTTCAAGGCGCTCGCGAAATCGGTGCGCGAGGAGTTCGGCGCGAGCGGCGTGACGGTGGCGCCGTATCTCGTCATCGGCGGCACCGACGCGCGGTATTGGTCAGGGCGCAGCACGCAGACGTTCCGCTTCATGGGCGCGCCCATCGAGGCCGACGGCATGACGCGCGTGCACGGCACCAACGAACGGGCGCCGCTCGGGAGCTACGTGTCGTCGGTGCGCTATCTCGTGCGGCTGGTGCGGAACACCGACGAGATACCGTAGAACTACGAGTACTGGAACACCGTGCGCCCGGCGAGAGTTGATTCACCGACTTTCGCGGGGCGTTCGATTGAGTGGAGCACCGGGACGGCCGACACTGTATGGAATGCCGAACGCGCGCGGACTCCGCCGCGCCGCATGACGATGACCGTCCCCCAACGCCCGCACTCCATGTGGCTCAAACGCATGGGAGTCGCCGGAGTCGTCTTCTTTCTCGCAAAGGGACTGCTCTGGCTCTCCCTCCCCGCCCTGCTCGCGGTGCGGCAATGCGCCGGATGACCTGAGCAGGTAGTTTACCGGAAGCTCGCCCCTTTTCCGCCGGGAGCTTCCGTGATCCTTCGGGATGGTTCGCGCGCCTTCTTCACGCTGCTCAGCATCTCCAGCCTCTCGGCCGCCGCCGTGTGGGAGTTCGTGCACGGCGATGTGATGACCGGCTGGCGCAACGTGGGTCTCCTGCTGATCGCGATGGAACTGGCGCGTCGTCCCCAGACGAACGCGCGGCGGCGATGAGCACGCATCAGGTTCGGGCTCGCCTGCGCGTCGGCCCGCGCGGCATGCTGCGGCTCGTGGGCGTGTGCTTCCTGATCGGCGCGGCCGGCGTGTATGGCCTGAACGCCGCCGACCCCCCGGCACTCGAATCGCTCGAGAGGAACCGCGGCATCGTCGGCGAGGTGAAACACCATGCCAACTCGAAATCGGCCCCCTATCTCACCATCGAGATCGGCGGGCTCACGTACACGGTGCGCAGCTATCGCAAGGAATGGCTCGACTCGCTGCGCGGCGCGCTGACGCGCGGCGACACCGCCACCGTGTGGGGCAAGGAAGTGCCGAACGGCTGGTACCAGGTCTGGCAGCTGCAGAAGCGAGACTCGATGGTCGTGCGCTACGCCGACCGCGTGGCGAGCGAACGTGTGAACAGTGAGCGCTCCCGACTGCTCGCCGAGGTGGTGGGTGGCATCGCGGTGCTGATGCTGGGCGTGAGCGCGGTGCGGAGCCTCCAACCCACCTGACGCCGCCCGCGTATATTCGGCGAAGCGAACCCTGCACTCCCGCCGGAGCCCCAATGATCATCCGCGCCCTCTCCGCCCGCGCCGCCGTCGCCGCGCTGGCGTGCGCCCTCTTCGCCAGTTCCGCCGACGCGCAGCGCGGCGGCAACCCCGCCGCCGCCGAGGCGATCAAGGCGAAGTACCAGAAGATGGAAGTGCGCATCCCGATGCGCGACGGCGTGAAGCTGTTCACGAGCATCTACGTGCCGCGCGACACCGCACAGGCGTGGCCCATCCTGATGGACCGCACGCCCTACGGCGTGGCCCCCTACGGCGCCGATGCCTACCGCGGCTCGCTCGGCCCCAACGGCACGCGCTATCTCGAGTCGGGCTTCGTCTTCGTCTATCAGGACGCGCGCGGTCGCTTCTTCTCCGAGGGCGCCTACACGGAGATGACGCCGCACAAGGACGTGAAGGGCGCGAAGGACGTGGACGAGAGTACCGATTCATACGACACGATCGAATGGCTCGTGAAGAACGTCCCGCACAACAACGGCCGCGTCGGTATCTACGGCACGTCGT
>CAIRBD010000628.1 GCA_903876745.1 uncultured Gemmatimonadota bacterium | reverse complement strand
GCAGCCGCTGCAGGCGCTGGCTGCTCTGCAAAAGGCTCAACTGCGCGATCGCGCTCTCGCGTTGCAGCCCAAAGGCCGTTTCGTTGATCCGCTCGAGTTCGGCAATATCGAACTCGGCGAGCAACTGAACCTGCGTCCCCTCCCGCCACGCATGCGCCCGCAGGGAGCGTGCGTGGCCGTCGGGATGACCGATCGTCATCAGCCCGCGATAGCCATGCCCTTCGGCGGCGGCACGCGTCAGGGCCGCAAAGGTCGGCTCGATAAAATACCCAGCCACCAGCGCACCGATCGGCATCGGGTCGTGCGTTTCAAACAGTCGGCGAAAGCCGGCATTGGTCCACACCAGCGCGCCGTGCTCATCCACGGTTGCCGCGCAGACGGCTTGCAGCGCCTCCAGTGCTTCGACTGCTTCCAGTGCTTCGAATCCTTCCATTGTGCCCCGCGCGGAGCGGCGCCTCATGTTGCGACGCCGTCGACCAGAGCCGTCGCGGCGCCGACCACCGCGCTCGCACCAACCGCGGTGGCGTCCGCCCCGACCTGTCGCCGCACTGCCGCTCCGACCGTATTGATGGCCATTCCGCCGATCATCACCGGGGGCCGCGCGTCGCCGAGCCGTTCGGTGAGCAGCGCAAGGACGCGTTTCAGTGCGGGGAGTTGCGACTCCATCGTCACGGACAGACCGACGAGATCCGGTTTGAAGTCGAGGACCTGCTGGAGGAGCGCCCTCTCGGGCACGTTCGCGCCAAGGAACTGCACGTGCCAACCGGAGAGATGGAACGCGTCCGCCACCATCTGCAGGCCCACGCTGTGATGGTTCCCGGCGACGCATGCGAGCAACACGCGCCGATCATTGTCAGCCGCCGGCGTTGACCGCGACAGGCCGACGGCCATCAACGACTGCACGATTGCCGTGGCGAGGTGCTCTTGTGCCACCGACACGACGTTCGCGTGCCAGCCCTCGCCGATCCGGTAGAGCGCGGGCTGCAGCAGGTGGCGTTCGACCTCGATAAGCGTCGCACCGCGGTCCATGCACCCATTCATCACGGCCGACGCGTCGCGCTGTTTGCCGGCCAGCAATGCGTCATGGAACGGAACCGCCTCCGGCCACGACTGGTCTAACACCACGGCGGTCGCGGGCGCTGTGCCCGCCGCACGATACGCGTCGCACGCCGCCCGCAGCGCACCGGCCACGACGGCCCCGTGCCCCCCCCCCCATGTGCGAGGCGAAGTACTCGGCGAGCCATTCGATGGAGAGCGCGAGATGCGCGACCGGCACCGCGCGTGCCGCGAGCACGCCGTCCGTCCAGCGCAGGTAATCGACCATCGACTGCAGGAGCCCGAACTCCAGCACCGGCCGCAGGAACTCGAGGTGAAACTCCAGGTCTTCGCGCGTCGCCTCGCGTCCGCGCGCACCGAATCGCGCGTACTCGGCCGCGTACGTGGCGTGGAACCGTGCCGCCACAGCGCGCACCGCGTCATCTCGCAGTGACTGGAACTGCGCAACGCCTTCGGCGGAGAGTTGGTGCGTGATCTCGAGTTGTTGCGTCATCGCTCTTCGACACGAACGGTTCACGGGCAGCGCGGGCCGCTATGGGACGGCAGCGGAGGCGCGGACGTACGCATCGGGATCGCCGCATGCGTGCCTAACGTGACGGGTGTCTGTCGGGGCAACCAGCTTCAGCCGACAGGGTCGGACGAGGAGCGCCGCTTGAAGGACCAGCTGATCGCGACGCGAAGTGCTCCATGAAACATCGCCCCTTCCGGCGGCAGGACAAGGGACAAAGTGTCCGCGCGCCGTGCCGGCGGCCCGCAACCGCTGACTCTCCCTCTCCGTGATCGCCATTCATGCATCGAAGCGACCGCCACCGTATGATTAGGCGCTTCGCTGTCGCAGCTTGTAAACGGGGGAACGCATGACCACGGGCATCGCACCACGCATCCTCGCCGCGGCGCTCTGCCTCGCGCTGCGAGCCGCGCCCGACGCCGAGCTCACCACCATCGCCGCGTGGCTCCCCGGCACGTTCGACACGTTCGCGCAGGCCGCGGCCGACGAGTCGAGCGGCGCGACGTACCAGCACGTGCGCGCCGTGCTCACGATCACGCCCGTCGCGCTGACGACGTCCGAACCAGAGGCGTTCGCGTTCTATCTGGAGCAGGCGCTCGAGGGGCAGGAGCGCGCACCCTACCGACAGCGCGTCATCGTGCTCCGCCGACGGAACGGCGCGATCATCAACGAGCTCTATCGTCCGCGGGACGCGCGATCGCTCGTCGGCTTCCGCGGGGTCACGCCGCTCTCGCTCGACGATTTCGACCGCGAGACGGGCTGTGACGCATCGTGGGAGCGTGCCTCGGATTCCACGTTCCGCGGGTCGGCCGGTGTGCGGGACCGCTGCGCCTCGACGCTGCGCGGCGCGACACACGCGCGATCGACGTTCGCGTTGTCGCGCGATGTATTCGTGACGCTCGACCAGGGACTCGACGACGGCGGCGGCGTGCGCTGGGGTCCGCCGCTCGGCGTGCAGGGGCACGTGTTCGTGAAGCGGCCGTAGGCGCGAGCGGGAAGCGCCGAAGCCCGGGGCACCGCACACGCCACGCGCGCTCGACGCGTGAACGTCACGGGCTAGGGTTTGGGAGCGGACGCGGGCGGTGCGGGCGGCTTCGGCGGCACCACGTAGTTGGTCGCGATCGGCGCGCGCGTGCCGATGTGCAGTTCGGACTCCTCCGGCCACCATTCCGAGTGCACGACGCCGGCAGGAATGAGTGTGAACGCACCGGCCGTGAGGGTCAGACGCTTGTTCGGGTCGTCGGCATCACCGAGTTGCAGCATGTGGGTACCGCGGAGCACCACCACCTGCAGATCTTGCGTGTGCGAATGCGCGGCGAGCTTCGCGCCGGCGGGGAACTTGAGTCGATACACGAGCGGTCCCGTATCGGTGGGCACGCCCACGAGCCGCATGATGAAGCTGCCGGCGACGGACGCCGACGGGGTCCACGGCGCGGGGCCCACGAAGATCCCGTCGCGCGGCGCCACCTGCGCCGCGGCGGGAGCGCCGAGTGCCACGCACGCAACGCACGCGAGCCCGGCGAGTCGTGACGAGAATCTCATGAGTGGGGAGCTCCGCATGCCGAGGCGACGACGAAGAGGGTGACAGACTGATGGTAAGGCATGGCGCACTTCGGTGCGAGCGAAGGGCTCCCGAGAAGGGACGGTCGGCGTGGCGGGCGGCATCGCGTACGGTGGGATACGACGAAGTCGCCCAACCCCAAGAGGCCGGACGACTTCGATCAGTAGCAGGGGCGGGACTCGAACCCGCGACCCCGTCATTATGAGTGACGTGCTCTAACCAGCTGAGCTACCCTGCCATGCCCCGGCATCTCCTGCCAAGACCCGTAAAATAACGACGGCCGGCCCCTTTCGGAACCGGCCGTCGTATCTATGGCGGGGGCG
>CAIRBD010000627.1 GCA_903876745.1 uncultured Gemmatimonadota bacterium | reverse complement strand
GTGTTGCTGCTGGCCGGCGGCGTCGGATCACTGGCAGCGGGCGTGATGGTCTGCAGCACGGCTTGCAGGGTGCGCGACGCGGTTGCGATGGCGCGCTCCATGCTGCCCTGCGGCCGCGCCGCATCACGGCTCACCGGCGTGCCCAGCGGCTTCCGCGACCTCGATGCGATGACCCTCGGCTTCCAGCCGTCGGATCTCGTGATCATCGCCGCCCGGCCGTCGATGGGGAAGACGGCGTTCGTGCTCAACTGCGCGCAGTTCGCCGCGGTGGAGAACAACATCCCCACCGCCGTGTTCTCGCTCGAAATGAGCAAGGAATCGCTCGTGCAGCGCATGCTCGCGTCGGAGGGATTCATCGACGCGCAGCGGCTGCGTTCGGGCAAGCTCACGAGTCAGGACCATTCGAATCTGGCCAAGGCGGCGGCGCTGTTGTCGCAGGCGCCCATCTGGATCGACGACTCGCCGGGCCTCACGCTGCTCGAGATCCGCTCGCGCGCACGGCGCCTCAAGAGCACCGCCGATATCAAGATGGTGATCATCGACTATCTGCAGCTCGTGACGGGCGCGCCGGGCGTGGAGAGCCGGCAGCAGGAAATCTCGCAGATCTCGCGGTCGCTCAAGATCCTCGCCAAGGAACTCGGCGTGCCGGTGATCGCGCTCTCGCAGCTCTCGCGCGGCCCGGAGCAGCGCACCGGCGACAGCAAGCGACCGCAGCTCTCCGACCTCCGCGAGTCGGGCGCCATCGAGCAGGACGCCGACCTCGTGATGGCGATCTACCGACAGGAGATGTACGACCGGCCGGTGGACGACACCGGCAACCCCGTGAAGACACCCGACGGCGTGCCCATCGAGGGACTCGCCGAGATCATCGTGCTCAAGCAGCGTAACGGCCCCACGGGCCACATCCGTCTGGCATTCCGCAAGCAGTTCACGCGCTTCGAGAACTTCTCCGCACGCCTCCCCGGCTGAGCATGGCGGCGCGCGCGAAGACCGTCTATCGCTGCACCGAATGCGGCGCGGAAACGGCCAAGTGGGCGGGCCGCTGCGACGCGTGCGGCGAATGGAACACGATCGTCGAGGAGATGGCGGCGCCGCGCGTGGCGGCATCGGGCGCGGCGCGCCGTAAGGCCGGGGTCACGTCGCTCGGCAGCGGCGGCACCGTCGCCGCCACGCCGCAACTCCGCGACGTCGTCGGCGGCGAGACCAACCGGCTCACGACCGGACTCGCGGAATTCGACTTCGTGCTCGGAGGCGGCATCGTGCCCGGCTCCATGGTCTTGGTCGGCGGTGAACCGGGGATCGGCAAGAGCACCATCCTCCTGCAGGTCGCGGGGCAGCTCGAGGCGCGCGGCGCGCGCACGCTGTATGTGTCGGGCGAAGAGTCGCCGCTCCAGGTGAAGCTGCGCGCCGATCGCCTGAACGACGCGGCGCTCGAGGTGTCGCTCCTCGGGGAGACGCTGCTCGAGACCATCCTCGCCACGGCCGCCGAACACGCGCCGACGGTGATGATCGTCGATTCCATCCAGACCGTGTTCACGGGCGATCTCGAAGGCGCGCCCGGCAACGTGGGGCAGGTGCGCGAGTGCGCGGCGCGCCTCATGCGGTTCGCCAAGGAGAGCGGGACCGCCGTGATGGTCGTGGGCCACGTCACCAAGGGCGGCGGCATCGCCGGTCCCAAGACGCTCGAACACATCGTCGACACGGTGCTGTACTTCGAGGGCGAGGGGTCGCTCGATCACCGCGTGCTGCGCGCCACGAAGAACCGGTTCGGCTCGGTGGACGAGATCGGCGTGTTCCGCATGACGGAACGCGGACTGATCCCCGTGGAGAATCCGTCGGCGCTCTTCCTCGGCGATCGCGAGAAGCACCACGCGTCGGGCAGCGCCGTCACGGCCACACTCGAAGGCAGCCGTCCGATGCTCCTCGAGGTACAGGCGCTTGCGGCCAAGGCGGGGTTCGGCACGCCGCAGCGCGTGGCGACCGGGTTCGATGGCCGTCGACTCGCGTTGTTGCTCGCCGTGCTCGATAAGCGCGCCGGCCTCTCGTTCGCGACGCTTGATGTGTTCCTCAACGTCGTGGGCGGCGTCCGGCTACAGGAACCGGCCGCCGATCTCGCCGTCGCCGCCGCGTTGGCGAGCAGCGTGTACGACAAGCCGCTCCCGCCCGACGCCGTGTTCATCGGCGAGGTGGGGCTCGGCGGGGAGATCCGCGCGGTGGGGCAGGTGGAACGCCGCATCGCCGAAGCGGAGAAGATGGGGATGACCGTCGCGTACGTTGGAGAGCGCAGCGTGCCGCGCCGCGCGACCAAGGGACTGCGCGTCGCCGGGGTGCGAGACGTGGGCACGCTCTTCCGTGAGCTGTTCCGGTGAGCCGCGACGTGGGCGTGGTCATCGTCGCCGCCGGATCGAGCACGCGCACGCAGAGCCCCACCGGTGAGCTCAAACAGCTTCGCTGGATCGCCGGCAAGCCGATGCTGTTGCATTCGCTGCAGGCGTTCCACGCGCGCGCCGATGTCGCGATGGTCGTCTGCGTGCTGCCGCAGCGATTCTCGGGCGACCCGCCTCCCTGGCTCTTCCAGTGCGACACCGACCGGCTGCTGCTCGCGCCCGGCGGCAGGCACCGCGGCGAGAGCGTGCGCAACGGGATGGAGGACCTGCCCGCCGAGTGCCGCGTCGTGCTGATCCACGACGCCGCTCGTCCGTTCGCGTCGCCGGAGATGGTGGAGCGTGTGGTGCAGGAAGCACGCGCTGGGCGCGGCGCGATCGCGGCGCTGCCAGTGGTCGATACGCTCAAGGAGGTCGACGCGAACGGCCGCATCACGCGCACCGTCGATCGCGCGCGCCTCTGGCGTGCGCAGACTCCGCAGGGATTCCCTCGCGAGATGATCGAGCGCGCCCACCGCGACGCACGCGACGCCAGCGTCGAGGCCACCGACGACGCGGCCCTGTGTGAGCGGCTCGGCCTCGAGGTGGTGGTGGTCCGCGGGAGTGAGCGCGCGATGAAGGTGACGGAAGAAGGGGACTTCGCGAGGGCGGAAGCCATGCGTCCGTTGCCGGAATGAGCAGTGACCCGCAGGGCGTGCCATTCTGGTCGCCGCCAGAGGTGGATGCCTCCATTCCCGCAACGTTGTGGCACCTCGAGCAACACGGCGTACTCGCGTACCCCACGGAGACCGTGTACGGTTTTGGTGGCGCGATCGATTCCGCGTCCGTCAGCCGGCTGGTCGCCCTCAAGAAGCGCCCCGACGGCAAGCCCTTCCTCCTCCTGATCGCCTCGAGTCCGATGATCGACCGCCTGGGACTGCAACTTTCCAAATCCGCCGGCATGCTCGCGGCACGCTTCTGGCCCGGCCCGTTGACGCTGGTGCTGGCGGGCGGGGAAGGGCGCGTCGCACCGCGTCTCCGCGGGCCGGAGGGTGGCATCGCCGTGCGGTGGACCCCGCATCCTGGACTGCAGCGGCTCATCCTCGCGATGGGCGATCCGCTCACGTCCACGAGCGCCAACCGTCCGGGCCACCCCCCGGCGATGAGCGCCGCGAACATCCTCGGCGCGTGGAAGCAGGAGATCGCCCGCGGCGTGCTCCGGCTGCTCGACGGCGGCACGCTGCAGCCGTCGGCGCCGTCCACCGTCGTCGATTGCACGGGACGCCACCCGCGCGTGATCCGCCCGGGGGCCATTTCGGTGACCGCGTTGCGCGACGCGGTCCCCGATATCATCGGCGACCGCTGATGCACGTCGTCTTCGTGTGCACCGGGAACACGTGCCGCAGTGCGATGGCTGAGGCCATCGCCCGGCGCGCAATCACGGAACGCGGCCTCGCGGACGTGACGGTGTCGAGCGCGGGGACGAGCGCGTGGGACGGCGCCCCGGCCTCCGACGGCGCGCTTCTCGTGGGGCTCGAACGCAAGCTCGACCTCGCCGCGCATCGTGCGCATGCGCTCGGTCCGGAGATCGTCGAGCGCGCGACACTGCTCCTCGCCATGGGGCCGCACCATCTCGAGCGCATCGCCGCGCTCGGCGGCACGGCCAAGGCACAGTTGCTCACGGATTTCGCCGAGGCGTCGTCCGCCGGCCGTGCGATCTCCGACCCGTTCGGCGGCGGCCTCGACGTGTACCGGGCGACCGCGGACGAACTCGACCGTCTGATCGGCCTGGCGCTCGACCGACTCGCCACGCCACCGGCCAGCGCGTGATCGAGCTGCCCGGACGCCTCGTCCTGCTTGGGCACCCGGTGAGCCATTCGCTCTCGCCGGCGTTCCAGAACGCGGCGCTGCGCCGCGCCGGCATCGCCATGGAGTTCGAGGCGGTGGACGTGCGCCCCGAGGAACTCGCCGCGATGGTCGGGCTGCTGCGCGACGTGCGCGCCGCCGGCAGCGTGACGGTGCCGCACAAGGAGACGTTCGCCGCGCTCTGCGACCGCGTGACGCCTGTCGCAGGGCGGGCCGGTGCCGTCAACGCGTTCTGGACAGACGAGGACGGCACGCTGGTCGGCGACAACACCGACGTCGGCGGATTCGATGCGGCGGTCCGCGCGGCGTTCGGTCCACCACGTCCCGCGCTGCAGGTCGCCGTCCTCGGCGCGGGCGGCGCCGCCGCCGCCGTCCTGTCGGCGGTCGAACGCTGGAACGGTGCGACGGTGCGCATCGCCGCACGGTCCGTCACGCGCGCGCACGCGCTGGCGCAGCGCTTCGAGCGCATCGCCACGGTCTCTCCCGACATCACGAGCGCGGTGCGGGGCGCGCACCTCGTCGTCAACTGCACGCCCGTCGGCCTGCACGGCACCGACGAACCGGCCGACCCCGCGTCGCTCGAGGCACACGCCGACGTCTTCGACCTCACCTACCGACGCACCGAGACGCCGTGGGTGCTCTCGTGTCGCGCCCGTGGCCTGCGCGCCACCGATGGGCTTGGGATGTTGGTGGAGCAGGGCGCGCTCGCATTCGAACGGTGGTTCGGCGTGCAGCCGGACAAGGCGGCCATGTGGGGCGCGGTGAAGCGCTGATCGCCGGCGTCGTCGACCTGCTGCTCCCGCGCGCCTGCGCGGCGTGCCG
>CAIRBD010000626.1 GCA_903876745.1 uncultured Gemmatimonadota bacterium | reverse complement strand
TCGCCGGCTGACCGCCCGCCCACGCGCCCGTCTTCGCGTACTGCGCCCCGTGGTTGGGGCAGAGGAACCCGCTCCCCGAGATGTTGATCGTCGTCCCTTGATGCGTACAGATCATCGAAAGCGCGGTGAACGTCGTCGAGGTCGAGCGGACGAGCGCCGTCGGGGACCCGCTGCCCGCGTCGACGCGCGCGACGCCGCCCACCGTGTTCAGCGCAGCGTAGCTCGAGAGATGCACCGTGATCGGGCCGCCGCCGGCGCCGAAGCCGCCGGGGCCGGTGATCGACGAGCAGCCGTCGAGAACGGCGGCGACTGCCGCGAGCGTTGCGGCACTGAGAAAAGTGCGCCGGCTGACGGCGCAACTCACGCACGCGGCCCCGGAAAGGTGCGATTCCGCGTGTGCGGTCATTTGTCTCCCCGAATAGGTTCGAGCATCATCACATAGCTCACGAGCGCCACCGCCATCGACCCGACCGCCCACCGCTGATGCAGGTCGCGATCGGCCTGTGCGTACTTCGCGTTCTGTCCCATCGACCCGGTGTACGCAAAACCCGCGTCCGACGCAAGCATCAGCAGCGAGTGCACGGTGCGCCAGGTCCGTCCCTTCTCGTCGGCGCGCGTCTCCCACCAGTTGAGTGCACCGGTCACCGTGTTCACGGCGAAGAGGCCACCCAGGGCGACGCCCAGCGGCGCGTGCACCGACCGCGCCCATTCCGGACGCACGTTGCCATTCTTGTCGGCGTTGTACAGCGCATTGCCCGCGGCATACTGCACCGCGAAGAGCGGCAGCGTCGCGTAGCTCGCGATCTTGTGGACCTTGAGCCTCAGCTCGTAGTCCTCGGAGATCTCCACAGCCTTCGCCCGCTTGCGCGGCGTGGTGTCGGCGGTCACCGCGAACACGACACCCACGGGCACATCGCGCGGACCGACCGGCGCGTGCGCCACGGTGTCGGCGGCGCCGAGGATCACGGCGCCTGCCAACGCGAACACGAACATCCTGCCTCCTGACGTGGTGGGGACTGCCTGGCCGGGGGTCTGACGTACGCCAACAGCGCGGCGCTCCGCCTTCTACAGCGGGCGGAGGGAAAAGTTCAACACTGAGGAATATGGCGCGTCGCCACCTGAGGCGAACGCGCGCTGGTTACTCGGCGTCCGGCCGCAGCTTGCGGTACGTCGCGATCGCCTGACGCACCGCGAGCACCGATGACGCCGCCAGCTCATACTCGAGATGCAACTCGCCCATCGTGCCGGGCGTGTGCTTGCCCAGCTTGAGCGACGCCGCATCACCCGACAACCGCCGGCGATGATACTCACGGCTCGCGTGCCACAGCGTGTTCACCGCGTGCCACACGGTCTCGTCGCACGCCGAGCGCCCCGTCGCCGCAGCCACCTCGTACTCGCTCATGCGGTGCTCGAGGTGCGCGGCCGCGATCTCGCACATCGCCACGGCGTCGCTCAACTCGAGGTCGCCACAGTGCTTCTGCAGCAGCCGCGACACGCGCTCGTGCTGCCGGCATGCTTCGAGGGCCGTACGAAGCAACGCGTCGGCCGAGGAGAGCAGCGCGACGGTGCTGCCGCTCGTGGGGTCCTGCACGGATTTCGAAGGGCTCATCGGGGGATTTGGGTGGGCGTCTTTGAACAATGACGGGGCCCGCGCCCTCCGACAAGGGCGCTACCGCAGATGACCCGCTCGGAACCGCAACGGGAACGTCACGCGGCGGCGCACGCCGGCGTCCCCCCACGCTTCGCGAAGCGAGTCCTCGAAGCCCAGTAGCGGCGCATCGCCGCGCGCGGCGCGCAGCTGCCCCACCGAGCTCCAGGTGCGCACGTACCGGCACATCTCGCTCAGCGTCCACGCCTGTGTCATGTCGAACGGCGGCACGACCAACTCGTCGATCGGCAGCGCGATGCTGCGATACCCGTCGTCCACGTGACGGCGCTCCGGCGGCCAGTACGAACCGAGCGTGATGCGGTAGAACGCGTCCACCACCTCGTCGACCGCCGGCTCGATGCGGCAGAGCGCGTAGCACCACGCGGCGAACAGCCCGCCGGGCGCCAGCACACGCCGTACTTCCGAGAACAGCGCGGAGACGTCGAGCCAATGCAGCGCCTGCGCCACCGTCACGAGGTCGCACGTGCCGGCATCGATCCCGGAATCGTATCGTGCCTCGCCATACGACACGCGCGGATGCGGCACGGCGTGCGTGATCATCTCGGCGCTCGCATCCGTCGCGACCACGCGCGCGAATCGCTCCGCGAGCCCCACGGCGGCCTGCCCGTTCCCTGTCGCACAGTCCCACGCGAGTCGCGAGTGGCGCGACGTTACGGCGAGATAATGGAAGAGCGCCACCGGATAGGTGGGCCGGATCTCCGCGTACCGCGCCGCCTGCGGCCCGAAGTAATGCGACCCTCCGCCGGCGGCGACGTGCTCGCTCACGGCGCCGGCCGGTCCTCGGCCACGAACGCGAGCCAGTCGCCCTTGGGACTCACGGCGATCCGCGTGATCCCCTTCACGCCGTACGCGCCGAGGTCCGCGGCGACGCCCCAGTCGCCATTCACCCAGATGTAGAGCTTCGACCCGACGGCCGTCACGAGCAGCCCGCCCGGCGTCCACGCGTGGTAGTCGGCGCCGCGCGGCGGCTGCATCAGCCGCCGCGTCGCCCCCGTGCGTACGTCGAGCTCGGCGATCCAGCTCGCGCTGTCGCGCACGAGTTGCTGGAACGTGACCGCGTCACGCCCGGGCACTTTCACCAGCGCCCGCCCGACGAGGCGTCCTACGATCTCGCTGCGTCCCGTGCGGTCGTCGGCGAGCTGCAGTGTGTTGCGGCCCTGCGACGGCGAGTTGAGCGCGCCACCGAGCACCTGCAACACGAGCTGGTGATCGCCCGCCCACACGTGGTAGCCCACCGGCATCACGTCGCGCAGCACCAGCTCCGGTTCGCCAGCGCCGTCGAGCGGGAACTTCCAGAGGCGCTGCGTCGAGTCCCGTTCCACGCGGATTACGGAGAAGAACCGCCCGTCGGGCGTCGCCGTCGCGGAGTATTCGCTCTCCGGCGTTCGCGTGAGGCGCACCGGCGCGCCGCCGGTGACCGACACGCGCCAGATGTCGGCCTGCTCGTCGTCGCCGATCGACGTGTAGAACAGCGCGTCGCCGGCGCGCGTGAACGACGGCTGGTTGTCGTAGCCGGCGCGGTGCGTGAGGTTGCGCGGTGCGCCCACCGTGAGCGCTGTGCCGG
>CAIRBD010000625.1 GCA_903876745.1 uncultured Gemmatimonadota bacterium | reverse complement strand
TCGCGCCCTTCGCGGTGGTGTCCTTCGGCGCCGGTGGTTTCGGGCCCCTCACCGTACGCTCGAGCCGCTTCTGCACCATGCCGTCGAGCGAGGTCGCGCCGGTGACGCGCAGCGTGATCACGTCGCTCGCCTGCAGCGGCGTGACGAGCGTGAGCACGTACTCCTGCGGCGGTGCGGCACGCGACGGCTTCGGCGGCGGTTCCTTTTTCGCCGAGTCCTTCGCGGTCTTGGCGCGGGCCACCTGCGCGGCCACGGTGGAGTCCTTCACCTTCTGCGCCAACAGGGAATCGGCGCGCGCCCGCGCCGTGCGCGCGGCTTTCGACGTGTCGGCCTTCGCGACCGAATCGTCGCGCGCCTTCTTGAGTCGGGTCTGCAGTGAATCGAACTCGCCGGCGCGGTACAGTCCCTTCACCTCGCGCGCCGTCGAATCCTTGTTCATGAGCGAGATGTTCTCGAGGCCGAACGGCACCGCCGGATTCAGTGGGCGGTCGAACTTGAGTCGCAACGCGGTGCTGTCGACGAGCGTCGGTTCGCCGAGCCGCGGCGCGATGGAATCATGCGCGAACACGTAGAAGTCGCGCCGCGCCGAATCGACGAGCGCCACGGTGAGCGTCTCCCACGCCTCGCGGCGGTCGAGCATGCGGTTGCTGTTCGCGTCGATGTACACGCGCAGCCGCAGCGCCTCGGCGGGCGGCACGTGCGCGAGCGTGAAACGTCCCATCGAATCGGCCGCCGTCAGCCAGCGCAGCACCGTGTCCTTGCCCGCGATCGCCTCGATCCGGGCATTGGGGGCGATCTTCTGGCCCACCCAGTCGAAGACGATGCCGCGCACGGCGGCGTTCGGGATGTTGTCGCCGGTGGAGAAGACCGTCTGCGTCGGCTTCGTGAGGGCGTTGCCACTCAAGTCGGCGAGCCCCGGGAGCAGCGTGACAGTGTACGCCGTGTTGGGACGCCATCCCTTCTTGGGATGCACCGCGATGCGCGACCGCTGCCAATCCACCACCACCGGCGATTCGGACGGCGAGATCACGAACAGCGCGTCGAGCGTGGTGGCCCCCTTGGGTCGTTCACTCACGATCTCGTCGAACGCGAAGACGACGTCCTTCGGTTTCACGCGCAGCGCGTTGGTGTCGGGGGTGATCGATTCGAGCACGGGCGGCTTCTTGTCGAGCGCGCCACCGGGCGGGAGACCGGGCGCCGCGCACGATACGGCGACGGCGAACGCCGCCGCGCCGAGCGCGGTGCGGGCGCGCGCCGGCCAATCGGCGCGCGCATGCACCGCTCGCACCCGCCTCGGCTGCACGCTCACGCGCCGCCGCTCAGCGAGCGCACTTTCGCGGCCATCTGCTCGCAACGCGCGGCCCAGTCGCGCGCTTTCGCGCGCTCGGCCTCCACCAACTCGGGCGGCGCCTTGGCAGTGAACTTCTCGTTCGCGAGCCGGCCGTTGAGCGCGGTGAGCTGCTGCTCGAGATTCGCGAGCTCGCCGCGCAGACGGTCGATCTCCTTGCTCAGGTCCACCACGCCCGCCAGCGGGAGCACGAGCTCCACGCCGTTGGGGAGCAGCGCGTGCGCCGCCGCGCCGGCAGGCGCCGCGTCGGCCGTGATGGCGCAGCGGGCGAGGCGCGTGATGAACGCCGCTTCGCCGAACACCACGCCGGCGAGCCGCGCGTCGGCGCACACCACGTGCGCCTGCAGCTGCTGTGCGGGCGGGATCGTGTAGTCGGAGCGCAGTTGCCGGATGGCGGTGATGATCTGACGGGCCACGTCGAACGCTTCATCGCCGCCGTGGGCGCCGAAGGTGCGCGGCCACGCGGCCGTGGCGACGAAGGTGCCCGCCTGCCACGTCGGGAGCCGACGCCACAGCGTTTCCGTGATGAAGGGCATCGCCGGATGCAGCAGGCGCAGCGCCTGGTCGAACACGTGCGTGAGCACGGCGCGCGCCACGTCGCGGTCGTCGCCCGGCTGCTGCAGACGGCCCTTCGTGGCCTCCACGTACCAGTCGGCCAGTTCGTTCCACACGAACCGCCGCGCCGCGTCCACATAGGCGTCGAAGCGCAGTCCGGCATTGCGCTGGGCCACCGGCCAGCCGCCCGCAGGCGGGCGCACCGGCCCGAGTGCGGCGTCGCAATCGGCGATGGCCGATGTCAGACGGTTGAGGATCCACCGGTCGGCGCTCGTGAGCGACGCGTCGGGCACGTCGCCGAGCGCGCGCACCGGTTCGCTCCCCACGCTCATCAGCAGGAAGCGGCCGATGTTCCAGAGCTTCGTCGCGAAGTTGCGTCCCGGCGCGAACGACTTCTCGAGGTCGGTGGGATCGAGCATCACGTCCACGCCGAGTCCCATCCCCTGCAGCATCGTGAAGCGCAGCGCATCGGCGCCGAACGCGTTCACCACGTCGAGCGGATCGATGCCGTTGCCCAGCGACTTGCTCATCTTGCGATGCTGCATGTCGCGCACCGTGCCGGTGAGGTACACCGTGTGGAACGGCGCCTGCCCCATGCAGTAGTAGCCCGCCATCACCATGCGGGCGACCCAGAAGAACAGGATCTCGGGGGCCGTGACGAGCGCGTCCGTAGGATAGAACGCCTGTTGGTCCGCGGTGTCGACATCGGGCCAGCCGAGCGTGCTGAACGGCCAGAGCCACGACGAGAACCAGGTATCGAGGACGTCCGTCTCCTGCGTCACGGCGCCGCCGCATTTCTCGCACGCGGCGGGATCGTCGCGGTATGCCTTCTCGAACCCGCACGCGTCGCAATGCCACACCGGCACGCGATGTCCCCACCAGATCTGGCGGGAGATGTTCCAGTCGCGGATCCCCTCCATCCAGTTCACGTACACGGCTTCCCAGCGCTCGGGGAGCACGCGGATGGTGCCGTCGCGCACCGCCTGCAGGGCGGGGGCGGCGAGGGGCGCCATCTGCACGAACCACTGGTCGCTGAGGCGCGGCTCCACGACCGTGTCGCAGCGGTAGCAATGGCGCACGGCATGCTGGTGCTGGTCGCGCTTCACGAGATAGCCGCGCGCGTCGAGCACCTTCACGATCGCCTTGCGCCCCTTCTCGCGGTCGAGCCCCACGAACTCTTCGGGCGTGCGCGCGCCTTCGGGCGCCGGGTCGTCGCGCAGGAAGCCGTCGGCGGTGAGGATCACCGGCTGGGCGAGCTGGTGCCGCTTGCCCACTTCAAAGTCGTTGGGGTCGTGCGCCGGCGTGATCTTGAGCGCGCCCGTGCCGAAGGCGCGATCCACGTAGCTGTCGGCGATCACCGGGATGTGCAACCCGTTGAGCGGATGCACGAGCATCTTCCCCACGAGATCCGCGTAGCGCGCGTCGTCGGGGTGCACGGCCACGGCCACGTCGCCCGGGAGCGTCTCGGGGCGCGACGTGGCGATCACCACGGTGCGCGTCGTGTCGCCGGCCACCGGGTAGGCCACGTGGTAGAGCGCACCGGTCGCGTCGTGGAACTCCGCCTCTTCGTCGGAGAGTGACGTGAGACAGCGCGGGCACCAGTGGATGACGCGGTGGCCGCGGTAGATGAGGCCGTCGTCGTAGAGCCGCACGAACACCTCGCGCACGGCGCGCGAGAGTTCCGGACTGAAGGTGTAGCCCGTGCGGCTCCAGTCGCAGCTCGCGCCGATGGCGCGCAGCTGCTGGAGGATCACGCCGCCCGTCTGCTCCACGTGCTGCTTGACGCGTTCCACGAACGCCTCGCGCCCGAGGGCATCGCGCGACGTGCCTTCCTTGGCGAGCGCCTTCTCCACCACGTTCTGCGTGGCGATGCCGGCGTGGTCGGTGCCTGGCACCCAGAGCGCTTCGTCGCCCGCCATCCGACGCCAGCGGATGAGCACGTCCTGCGCCGTATTGTTCAGCCCGTGCCCCATGTGCAGCACGCCGGTCACGTTCGGCGGGGGGATCACGATCGTGTACGGGTCGCGGTCACCGCCGGCCTGGCGCGACCGGCTCGCCTCGGCGCGGAACACCCCCGCCGCGTCCCACTCGGCGTAGAGGGCGCGCTCGGTCGCCGCCGCGTCGTACAGCGGGGGGATCTCGGTCGGGATTTCGGGGTTGGTCATTTGTGGGAAAGTTAGTCGCCAACGAGCCGCACCGTCTATGGTATGGGGCGGCGTGGCGTATAACGAGTCGCGCTTGTTAAGTTGTACCATCCCCGCACACCAGAGCGCCGCCGTGTCCGATACCCCGCCGCCAAGTGAAAGCGCCCGTGAAGTGCTCATGTGGGCCGGCCTATCGGTCGCCCTGGCGCTGGGGCTCGTGCTCTACTTCCGCTTCGCGGACCGCATCACCTCCCTGCTCGACGTGGTAACAGACAAATGACCGTTCCGACCGCCGCTGGCGACCAGCTCCTGACCCTCGTCCTCCCCGATGGCGCCACGCGTGAGGTGCCGTTCGGGACGTTGCCTCGCGAGGTCGTCGCCTCCATCGGTCCGCGGCTCCTGCTCGCGTCGTATGCGGTCGCCGTCGACGGCGAGGTGCAAGACCTGCAGACGCCGCTCCGGAAGGGGGGGAAGTTCGTCGTCATCACGGAGAAGGACCCGCGCGCGCTCGACGTGCTCCGCCACTCCGGCGCGCACATCCTCGCCACGGCCGTGCGCCGCCTGCGCCCCGACGCGAAGATCGGGTTCGGGCCGGCCATCGAGGGCGGGTTCTACTACGACTTCGAGGTCGCCAAGCCCTTCACCCCCGACGACCTGGACGCCTTCGAAAAGGAGATGGCCAAGGTCGCCGCCGAGAAGCTGCCGTTCGTGCGCGCCGAAGTGTCGCAGGCGGAGGCCAAGCAGCGCTTCGTGGACGACCCGCTCAAGCTCGAGCGCCTCGAGGACTTCGAGGGCACCGACGAGATCATCAGCACGTACACCGACGGTCCGTTCATCGACCTGTGCCGCGGCCCGCACGTGCCCGATACCTCGTACCTCAAGCACTTCAAGCTGCTCTCGGCGGCGGGCGCCTATTGGCGCGGCGACGAGAAGCGGCAGATGCTGCAGCGCATCTACGCCACCGCTTTCTTCAAGAAGGACGAGCTCGACGCGCACCTGCACCAGATGGAAGAGGCCAAGCGCCGCGACCACCGCGTGGTGGGCAAACAGCTCGACCTGTTCCACTTCTTCCCGGTGGCGCCGGGCGCCGCGTTCTGGACCCCGCGCGGCACCACGCTCTACAACACCCTGCAGAACTTCGTGGCCGAGCGGCAGCGCGAGGCGTTCCTCGAAGTGAAGACGCCGCTGCTCTACACCAAGAAGCTGTGGGAGCAGTCCGGGCACTGGGGGAAGTACAAGGAGAACATGTTCCTCGTCCTCAACAACGAGACGGACGAGCACGACATGTCCCTGAAGCCCATGAACTGCCCCTCGCACCATCTGTACTACGCGAGCGACAAGCATTCGTACCGCGAGCTGCCGCTGCGTTACGTCACCTTCGACGTGCTGCACCGCAACGAACTCTCGGGCGCGCTCTCGGGGCTCACGCGCGTGCGGCAGTTCGCGCAGGATGACTGCCACGTGTACCTGCGCGAGGACCAGATCGCGGCCGAGGTGAAGTTCCTCATGGACTTCATCCTCGCGTACTACGACACCTTCGGCCTCACCGCCACGCTCAAGTTCGCGACGCGTCCGCCCGAGCGGATCGGCAGCGACGAGCTGTGGGACCGCGCCGAGGCCGCGCTGCGCGCCGCGCTCGAGAGCACCGGGCGCGCGTACGAGATGAAGGAAGGCGACGGCGCGTTCTACGGCCCGAAGATCGACTTCGACGTCACCGATTCCATCGGCCGCCATTGGCAGCTGGGCACCATCCAGCTCGACTACAACGCGCCCGAGCGCTTCGACCTCTCGTACACCGGCGAAGACAACGCCGCGCACCGTCCGGTGGTGATCCACCGCGCCGTGAGCGGGTCGTTCGAACGGTTCATCGCGATCCTCATCGAGCACTTCGCGGGCGCGTTCCCCGTGTGGCTCTCGCCGGAGCAGGTGCGCGTGCTGCCGATCGCCGACGATCTCGCGCCGCAGGCCGAGGCCATCGCCAAGACGATGCGCGACGCCGGCATCCGCGCCACGTGCGACCATCGCAACGAGACGCTCAACTACCGCATCCGCGACGCCGAGACGATGAAGGTG
>CAIRBD010000624.1 GCA_903876745.1 uncultured Gemmatimonadota bacterium | reverse complement strand
GCCGCGCCGTCTCGCGCTCGCGCTGGAAATCGGGGATCAGCTCCGTGCCGCCCGCGAGGAATGCCGCGTCACCGCCGAGGCGCGCCGCCAGCGCGCACGCCTCGGAGAGACTCTCCGGACGCACGAAGGTGAAGTCGGGCATCGCCACGTCAGGCCACCTTCGACGCCGCCGTCCACGCCACGCCCTGCTGCGCCATCTTCCGGTAACGGAAAGCGCCCCAGAGCGCCGCGCCGATCGACCCGGCGAAGATCGCGTCGTCGTGCGTCACGACCTCCAGCTTGCCGAGCTCCGCTTCCTTCTTGGCCAGTGAATCACGCAGGGCCGCGAGCAGTCCGGTATCGGAAGCAAGGCCGCCGCTCACGAACACCGCGCCCGCGAACTCCAGCGACCGCAACAGCCGCACGAACCGCTCGGCCATGCTCTCGTGCACGCCGCGCAGGATGTCGCTCGTCGTGATGCCACGGCTCACCATGTTGATCACGTCCGTCTCGGCGAGCACGGCGCAGATCGAACTCACCTTCTCCGGCTTGGTGGCGATGATCGACAGCTGCCCGATCTCGTCGTGACTCACGCCGAGGTAGCGCGCGATGTTCTCGAGGAACTGCCCCGAGCCCGACGCGCACTGGCTGGTCATCTTGTAGTCCTTCACGCGGCCGTGGCTGTCCATCGCTACCGCGCGCGTATGCAGCGCGCCCACGTCGAGCACGGCACCGATCCCCGGCGTCAGGTACAGCGCGCCGCGCGCGTGCGTCGTCATCCCGTAGAAATGCCCCGTGGCGAACGGCACTTCGCCGCCCTCGCCCGTGGTGCCGATGTAGTGGAGTTCGTCCACGCCCGCCGCCTCGATCGCCGCGTCGAACGTCTCGTCCACGACCTTCGCGATCTCTCGGCGGCGGATGCGCGTCGAGATCTGCGCGAGCAGTGTCTCGTCGCCCTCGCCGTCCGTGCGCATCACCGTGACTTTCACGGCGCCGCTCCCCACGTCGATGCCCGCTGTGGTGATCATCAGGCCACCATCCGGTTGGCGAAGAGCGCCGCACCAAGCGCTCCCGTGTAGATGCTCTCGGGCGAGATGTTGAGCGTGCGCTCGCCGTAGTTCTCCTGCACGAGTTCGCGGATGGCGCGCACCGCGGCGGGGTTCTTCGCCACACCGCCGGTGAAGGTGAACTCGTCGTCCACGCCCCCCGACCGTGCCAGCAGACTCATCGCGCGGATGACGATCGCGCGATGCAACCCCGCGAGGATGTCCTCGCGCTTCTCGCCGAGCGAGAGGCGCTCGCGCAGTTCGGCGCCGGCGAACACCGTGCAGGTGGAGTTGATCTTCACGCTGCGCTTGGAGAGTTCGGCCAGCGGCCCGAGCTCGTGCAGACCGAGGTTCATCTCGTCGGCGATGTATCCGAGGTACCGGCCGCAGCCGGCCGCGCACCGGTCGTTCATCTGGAAGCCCGTCACGATGCCCACGGGATCTACTTGGATGGCCTTCGTGTCCTGCCCGCCGATATCGAGCACCGTGCGCGTGCCCGGGAACATCGCGTGCGCGCCGAGTCCGTGGCACAGGATCTCGGACCGGATCTGCTCCTTGGGGAACGGGAGCCGCGCGCGACCGTAGCCCGTGCCCACCGTGGCGGCGGGGTTCAGGTCATATGCCACGGCGTATTCCACGGCGTCGGCGAGGCGCGGATTGCTCACGCGATTGAGCGCGTCGCCGATGTGGTCCCGGAAATCGAGATCCATCGGCTCGTTCTCCACGCGGATGATGCACTTGTCATACACACCGATGAGCCGGTCGAAACTCACGCCCGTGGGGTCACCGATCTGTTCGGCGATGCGCATGAACGCCGAGCCCACCGCGTCGCGGAAGAAATCGGAGCGGAGCTCGGCGGGACGCTTGAAGCGCTCCTCTTCCTCGACGGTGATGCGG
>CAIRBD010000623.1 GCA_903876745.1 uncultured Gemmatimonadota bacterium | reverse complement strand
TTCACGAAGCCGCTCGTCTCCGCCATCGTGCGGGCGCGGCCATTGGCCGAGAAGGGAAACTTCCCGGTCTTGAACGCACGGCCGCTTGCCTTCACTTCTTGTTCCGTGAACCCCACCGTCGCGATCTCGGGCCACGTGTACACGATGCCCGGCATGTTGTGATAGTGCATGTGCACGGGCTTGCCGGCGATCACCTCGGCGGCGATCACGCCTTCTTCTTCGGCTTTGTGCGCGAGCAGCTTGCCGCCCACGGCGTCGCCGATGGCGAACACGTTCGGGAGGTTCGTGCGCATGCGGTCGTCGACGGCGATCTCGCCGCGCGCGCCGAGCGCGAGGCCGAGTGCGGCGGCGTCGACGCCGAAGAGTGACGGCCGGCGGCCGATCGAGACGAGCACGTGATCGCCTTCGATCGTCTCGGCGGCGCCGTCCTTCTCCACCTCGACGAACACCTTCGTGCCCTCGCGGCGCCCGCCCGTGACTTTCGTCCCCGCGCGGATGGCGAGCCCCTGCTTGCGGAAGATGCGGTCCGCTTCCTTCACGATGTCGTCGTCGTTGCCGGGGAGGATCCCGGGTGCGTACTCGATCACGGTGACCTGCGCGCCGAGGCGACGCCACACGGAGCCGAGTTCGAGGCCGATCACACCGCCGCCGATGACGATCAGGTGTTTGGGCACCTCGGGGATCGACAATGCGCCGACGTTCGAGAGTACGCGCTCTTCGTCGAAGGGGAAGAACGGCAGCGTGCTCGGCACCGACCCCGTCGCGAGGATCACGTGTTTGGGCGCGTAGGTCGTGACGGTGCCGTCGTTCGCCTTCACCTCGACGACGTTCCCCGCCTTGAGCGTGGCCCACCCCTTGGCCCACGTCACCTTGTTCTTCTTGAAGAGGAATTCCACGCCTTTGCAGTTCGCGGCCACCACCTCGTCCTTGCGCTTCATCATCTGCGCGAGGTTGAGCGTCACGCCGCCCACCGAGAAGCCGTGCTCCTCGGCGTGGAGCCGCGTGAACTCGAAGTGCTCGCTCGACTGGAGCAGCGCCTTGGAGGGGATGCAGCCCACATTCACGCAGGTGCCGCCGAGCGTGCGGTCGCCTTCCACGCACACGGTGGAGAGGCCGAGCTGGGCGGCGCGGATGGCGGCGACATAACCGCCCGGGCCTCCGCCGATGACGAGGACGTCGGGGGTGAGCGCGGAATCAGTCATGGGACGATCGGGTGTCGGGAAGCCGGGAAACGCCCGGTTCAGTCGATGAGCATCGAGGCGGGATCTTCCATCAGCTCCTTGAGCTTCACGAGGAAGAGCACGGCCTGTTGTCCGTCGATGATGCGGTGGTCGTACGAGAGCGCGACGTACATCATCGGCCGGATCACCACCTGGCCGTTCACGGCCACGGGGCGGTCCTGCGTCTTGTGCAGCCCGACGATGCCGACCTGCGGATAGTTGATGATGGGCGTCGAGAGCAGCGAGCCGAACACGCCGCCGTTCGTGAGCGTGAACGTGCCGCCGGTGAGGTCGTCCATCGAGAGCTTGCCGTCGCGCGCGCGCTTGGCGACCGCGGCGATCTCGCGCGAGATGCCGAGCACGCCGAGCTGGTCGGCGTTCTTGATGTTCGGCACGACGAGCCCCGCCTCGCTGGCCACGGCGATGCCGAGGTTCACGTAGTGCTTGTAGACGATCTGATCGCCGTCGATCTGCGCGTTCACCACGGGGAACGCCTTGAGCGCCATCACGGCGGCCTTCGCGAAGAAGGGCATGAAGCTCAGCTTCACGCCGTGCTCCTTCTCGACTTTTTCCTTGAGCCGCTCGCGCAGGGCCGAGATCGCGCTCATGTCGATCTCGTTGAACGTCGTCAGATGCGCCGTGGCGTGCTGGGCCTGCAGCAGGTTCTCGGCGATGCGCTTGCGGCGCGTCGTCATCTTCTCGCGAGTCTCGCGGGCGCCGGTGCCGGCGACCGTGCCCGCAGCGGGGCGCGGAGGCACGACAGGCGGCGTTGGGGCCTTCGAAGACG
>CAIRBD010000622.1 GCA_903876745.1 uncultured Gemmatimonadota bacterium | reverse complement strand
GTCGGCGTCTTCGATGCCGATCGACAGCCGGAGGAACCCGTCGGGGATGCCGAGGCGTGCCCGTTCCTCGCTCGTCATCGACGCGTGCGAGGAGTAGCGCGGTTCGCTGACCAGACTGTCGACCCCGCCGAGGCTCGTCGCGTGGATGATGAGCTTGAGACGGCGCAGGAACCGGTCGGCCGCCTTGCCGCCGCCCGTGAGTTCGATGGCGAGCATGCCGCCGAACCCGTCGAGCATCGCCCGTGCGATCTCGTGATCCTCGTGGTCGGAGAGCCCGGGGTAGTGCACCCGCTTGATCTCCTTGCGGTCGGCACACCAGTTGGCGATGCGCATCGCATTGTCGTTCTGCCGGCGCACGCGCACGTCGAGCGTCTTGATCCCGCGTTCCAGCAGCCACATGGCGAACGGGTCGGGGGCCTGCCCCCACACCTTCATCTTCTCCAGTACTTCGGCGATGTACGACTCGGTGCCGCACACCACGCCGACCATGGCGTCGTGGTGCCCGTTCAGGTATTTCGTCGCCGAGTGGATGACCACGTCGGCGCCATGCTCGATGGGACGGAAGTTCACCGGGCTCGCGAACGTCGAATCGACGACGAGCGCCAGGCCGATCTCCTTGGTGAGATACGAGATCGGACGCAGGTCGAGCACACGGCAGGTCGGGTTGACCGGCGATTCGATGAAGATCGCCCGCGTCTCCTTGCGTAGCCGCTTGCGCCAGGCGCGCGGCTCGAGCGGGTCGACGAGCGTCACGTCGATGCCGTGGCGCACGAACTCCTCGGTGAACAGGCGGAAGGTGCCGCCGTAGATGTACGAGCTCGCGAGCAGGTGGTCGCCTGGGCGCAGGAGCGCGAGCATCGCGCACGCCGTGGCCCCCATGCCGCTGCCGAGGATGAGCGACGCCTCGGCGCCCTCCAGCAGAGCCAGTCGCTTCTGCAGCCGCTCGGAGTTCGGCGTGTTCCCGTAGCGCGTGTACTTGAGCCCCTCGCCGGTGCCGATCTCCTGCACGTAGTTCACCGACTGCACGAGCGGCGGCGCGACCGGATCGCCGGCCATATGGCGGTCGCCGCCGCCGTGGATGGCGACGGTCGCGAGGCCGTGGCTGGGCTTCTTCTTGCTCATGGGCGGGTCATCGCTTCACGAAGGGGATCTGATGCATGCGCTCCACGTCCGTCTTCACGAGATGCACGACGTCGGTGAGCACGATGCCTGCGAGGTCGCGCACCACCACGCCGCCACGCGGCAGGGTGTCGTCGATCACCACCGGTGCCAGTTCGTGCCGGTGCGGGCCGTACACCCACACCAGCTCGCCTTCCCGGACCGCCCGGAGCCGCGCGTCATCGCTGCGGACCCGCAACTGCGGGCCCCGTTCCGCGTCGGCCACCCGCGTCGCGATGTAGCCCACCACCTGCAACGGCGGATTGTACGCCACTAGCGATGAGCCACGTTCGGGGCGGAGAAGCTCGAGCCGTCGTAGCGCAGCAGGCGGCGGCGGTGCAGCGCGTGCAACCGCTCCGCCATCACCGCCGCGTCGGCCCCCTCGGCCTTCGCCACGTCCTCGACCGACGACGGCCCGCTCGCCCGCACGTGCTCCCACGTCCCGCGGTCCTCGTCGCTCACCGTGCCCACGAGCCGCGCCGCGCCGTCGGCGAAGTGCACCACCAGCGCCAGCGCGTGATGGTTCAGCACGTCCTCGATGGCCTCGAGATGCGCGTCGGTGATGCCGTGGAACACGACGTACCCCGTCTGGGTCTCGCCGTGCTTGTGCGCGAGGAGCAGTTTGGCCACCACCTCGTCGGCGCACGAATAGTCGATCATCCCGATCTTCGAGAAGTCGAGCATCGCGATCTCGCCGTCCTCCAACCCCGCGAGCTCGAGCTCGATGCAACGGCGCACCGCCGCACCCGTCGGGCGCGTGACGAGATCGGCGTAGGGCAGCTTGGCCGAGTCGCGCAGCACCGAGCCCACGTCGATGCGCGTCACGGCTGCTTCTCCGCGTGCTCGGGGATCGTGATCTGCAGCTGCGCCCCGGGGAACGGCGCGAGGTTGTCGCGGCGTGGCACGTCGTCGTCCCACATCGGCAGGATGGCGATGCGCGCCGTGCCGCTGCGCACGGCCAGCTTTCCCTTGCGGCGGCCGATGTAACCGCGGATCCCCTTGATCCCCTGGCCGCGCCCCGGATCGGAGTAACGGCTCACGCCGTTCACCACCGCGAGCTCGAGCGCCGCGCCGTCGCCCCACCGGTCCGTGACCGGGCGACGCTGGCCGTTCTCGAGCGATCTGCGGAAACCGATCCCCGCGTCGCACACCGCGATCTCCGCCGCCCAGCGCCCGCCGAGCCGCTTGCGATACTGGTACGCCTGCACCATCACCCAGCCGCCGCGTCCCGCGTGTTCCACGATGTTCTGGCACGACTCGCTCAGCGCCATCGAGAAACCCATCATCGCGCGCGGCTCCAGGTGCAGCTTGCTCGTGAGGATGTGCTCGGCCTGCTTCTGGATGCGCTCCACCACGTCGTGCACGTCGGAACTCGCGTTCACCGGCGTGACCTCGAGCAGCACGTCGCTCTCCCCGCTCATCCGCGTACGCGGCACCACGCCCTGCACGTCGTAGAGTTCCTCCGCGTACTTGAAGAACCCCGCGCGCACCCAGTACGACGACTTGTCCGTCTCCTCGGGCGTGAGGAACACCGGCTTCTCGGCGCGCGTCTGCGCCAGCGTGAGCAGGCCCGTGAGGCCGTACGGCGACGCCCACGTGCAGTGGCGCGCGTCGACGATCACCTTCTCTTCCGGGGGGTGCGCCGCCAGCTGGTCGAGCACCTGCTCGAACGTCTGGTCGTTGAGCGACGAGGGAACGGTGATGACGGCCGTCACGAGTGGCTGAGCTCTCCGCGGAGGTAGTTCGCGAGTCCCGTGGCGCCACGGTGCTCGACGTTGCGCGCG
>CAIRBD010000621.1 GCA_903876745.1 uncultured Gemmatimonadota bacterium | reverse complement strand
CGCCGGCGGCATCGAGGAAGGCGACCTGCACGGCGGGTTCCAGCTCCACGTAGAGCAGATGCAGCAGATCGAGTTCATCCTGCGTCTGCTGGGCGTTGAAGCGGACGATCTCCTTGGCGAGCCGATCGGGCGTCCACGACATGATGGTGACGGCGCGGAATCCGCCGCCGCGCGCCACCAGCCGCTGGCCGAGCGTCGCGCGCAAGCCGGGGTATTTCTTCACGGCCTGCGCGATGATCGCGACGCGGCGTTCGGCGGGGAGTGCCCGCCAGGGGGTGGGATTCGACATCAGGGTCTCTCGGAAGAATCGGTGTGCGCCGCGCGTGCATAGGCGGCGAGTACAAGATACACACGGACCACGCGGACATGACGGGGCAGACGGCGTCGCACGGCGATCGGGATCCGCTGGCTCCGCGAGACCCGAGAGCACTCACGCCAGCTCGCGCCCTTTCGTCTCCGGGATCCACTTCCACGCGATGGCGGCGAGCAGGAACGCCGCCCCGCTCACCGCGAACGCCGCGAAGAACCCGCGCGATGCCGCGAGCGACCCCACGATGAACGGCGCCGCCGCGCTCGCCACGCGTCCGAGGTTGTACGTGAACCCCTGCGCCGTGGCACGAATGGACGTCGGATACAACTCCGCGGTGATGGCACCGAATCCGCTGTAGTAGCCCGTGCCGAAGAACGCGACGAACGGCCCGAGCGCGAGCAGCACGAGCGGGTTCTTCATCGCGCCGTAGAGCGGGAGCAGCATGCTCGCCATCAGCAAGTAGGTGATATACGTGCGCTTGCGTCCCGCCGCGTCGCCGATGTAGCCGAAGGTGACGTAGCCGAACCACATCCCCACCTGCATGAAGAGCACGAGCCCCGACATCACGCGCGTGCTCACGCCGATCCCGCCTTGCGAGGCGGGAAGCGAGAGGTAGGCGGGCACCCACGTGTTCAGCCCCCACCATCCGAAGAGCGTGCACGCGTTCATGAAGGTGACGGCGGCCGTCACGCGCCCGAGCTTGCCCCGGAAGAGATCGCGGAACCCGAACGCAGGCGCGGCATCCGTCGCGGCGCCGGTATTGCCGCGCGCGGCGTCCGCCGCGCGGTCAGTGCCCGGACGTTTCGAGCGTCGCTCGTTCCACAGGGGCGGCTCTTCCACGTGCCGCTGCACCCAGAACACGAGCAGCGCCGGCAATACGCCCACGAAGAACACGGCGCGCCAACCGTAACGCGGCAGCACGAGCGCCGTGACGATCGCCGCCGCGCCGTAGCCGACGGCCCACGCGCTCTGCATCAGCCCGAGCGCCTTGCCGCGGCTCTTCGCCGGCCAGCTCTCAGAGACGAGTGCCGCGCCCGACGCCCATTCACCGCCCATGCCCACGCCGAGCATCACGCGGCACAGCGCGAACTGCCACAGGTTCTGCGCGAGACCGCACATCCCGGTGAACACCGAATACAGCAGCACGCTCGCCATCAGCGCTCGCGTGCGGCCGAAGCGGTCGGCGAAGAAACCGAAGCCGATGCCGCCGGCCGCGG
>CAIRBD010000620.1 GCA_903876745.1 uncultured Gemmatimonadota bacterium | reverse complement strand
GTGGAGAGCGCGATGTCCTCGATGCCGTCGATGCCCTTGAGCATCCCGATGAGCCGCGCGAGATGGGGACGGATCGTCGGTTCACCACCGGTGATGCGGAGCCGCTTCAGCCCGAGCGGTGCCAGCTGACGCACGACCTCGGTGATCTCCTCGTACGTGAGGATCTCCTGCTTGGGCAGCCACGGCAGCCCCTCCTCCGGCATGCAGTACACGCACCGGAAGTTGCAGCGGTCGGTGACCGAGATGCGGAGGTATTCGATGCTGCGACCGAACTGATCACGCATCGGTGCCGCCCTCGGTGCCCGCCGGCCCGCCGGCCGCCACTGTCGTTGCGGTGGGATCGACCCACTCGCGCGTGCCGTCGGCGTACCGCTCGCGCTTCCACACGGGCACGCGGCGCTTGAGCTCCTCGATGCAATAGCGCATCGCGTCGAGCGCCGGCCCCCGATGCGCATGCGCGGCGGCGATGGCCACGCTCACGTCACCGAGCGCGAGCGTGCCGACGCGATGCTCGATCACGATCGTGGCATCGCCGAAGCGGGCCAAGGCTTCGTCGATGATGCGGCCCATCTCACGCTCCGCCATCGCGGCGTACGCCGTGTACTCGATCCCCGACACGGCGCGGCCGTCGTTGACGTCGCGCACGGTGCCGAGAAAGAGCGACGACGCGCCGTGCGCCGGACTCGCGACCTCGGCGAGCAACGCGGTGACATCGATCGGACGCTCGACGATGGCGGCGCGCATCAGCCCCCCGCCACCGGCGGGATGATGGCGACTTCGTCGCCCGCCACGATGACCGTGTCGGACGACGCATACGCCTGATTCACGGCGATGAGCGGCACCGCGGGGAGTTCGTGCGCCGGCGCGAGCGCGCGGACGTGCCGCAGCAGCTCCGCCACGGTCGCCCCCGACGGGAGCGCGACGTCGATCTGGCTCGCACCGAAAGCATCGGCGTACGAGGCGAACAACAGCACACGAGTCACGACCGGCACCGTCGAGAGGAGAGGCGGGAAACGAAGGGGCCCCACGGGCGTACGCGCCCGCAGGGCCCGGCACGCACGAGCTATCCCGTTATGCGTCCGTCAGTTCCGAGATGTCGATGTCGGCCACCAGCGCACGAAGTTCCTTCGATGGCTTGAACACCGGCACCGGACGCGCTGACACTTCAACAGGCGCGCCGGTCCGCGGGTTCCGGGCCATGCGCGTCTTGCGCTGCCGGATCTTGAAGGTGCCGAAGCCCCTGACCTCGATGTTCTTCTGTTCCTTGAGCGCGTCTTTGATCGCATCGAGAAACGCGTCCACGACGCGTGCACAGTCCTTCTTCGAGATCATGGGACCCGAAGTCTGTGCGATGGAATCTGTTACGTGCTCAACCAGGTCGGCTTTCGTCATCGGCTTTCCTCGGGGCAAGACAGACGGCGAAATCGCCGTAAGTGCATCCAGTTTAGGATGTTACCTGCACCGGTGTCAAGCGGCTGGGCATCTCAGGGCGATTTGAGACCCCGGGAAGGCCTCTCAGGCGGAGCGTTCCACGGCGGCGAGGAACTCATCAAACAGCGGCCGAGCGTCATGGGGGCCCGGGGCCGCCTCGGGGTGATACTGCACC
>CAIRBD010000619.1 GCA_903876745.1 uncultured Gemmatimonadota bacterium | reverse complement strand
GCGTCTCGACGCGCTCGAGCCCGCGTCGCCGGTGTCGCTCCCGCACCTGCCGTCGGTGTCGGATCCGATCACGATCACCCGGCCCGACCTCGAGCCCGGCCGCGTCGCGGGTGAGCTGCTCGTCGGATCATACGCCGGCATCACGGGGTTCTTCCTCGGGCGCTGGGTGGGACTCACCGTCATCGACCTGGTCGCGAATCCGGCGGAGGACACGCGGGAGAACATCGCGTTCGCCACGGGCGTCACCGGCGCGTGGATCGGCACGACCGCCGGGGTGTTCGCCATCGGCGCCATCGGCAACCAGACGGGATCACTCAGTACCACCGCGTTCGGCGCCGGCATCGGTGCGGTCGCGGGTGCATTCCTCGATCGACTCGTTTTCGCGCCGCGCAGCGGCGACCCCAGCGCCGGCGCCTCCGCCGTGCGATGGGCGGAGACGGTCGTCGAGTCGTTCCTTCCGGCCATCGGCGCCACCATCGCTTTCAACTCCAGCAGGAAGTACAAATGACAGATACGTCGCGCGTCCCCGTCATCGTGTCGGCCGCCCGCACGCCCATCGGGCGTTTCCTGGGCGGCCTGTCGTCGCTTACGGCCCCGGAACTCGGCGCCATCGCCATCCGCGCGGCCGTCGCGCGCGCCGGCATCGATCCCGCGCAGATCGGCGAGGTGATCATGGGGAACGTGTTGCAGGGCGGCGTGGGGCAGGCGCCCGCGCGGCAGGCGGCGATGAAGGCCGGCATCCCGGGCACCGTGCCCGCGCTCACGATCAACAAGGTGTGCGGGTCGGGACTGCAGGCGGTGATGCTCGCCGCGCAGGCCATCCGCGCGGGGGACGAGCAGCTGCTCGTGGCCGGCGGGCAGGAGAGTATGTCGAACGCGCCGCATTATGTGACGGGCATGCGCAACGGCATCAAGTTCGGCAACCAGACGATGGCCGACGGCCTCATCCGCGACGGGCTCTGGTGCTCGTTCTACGATCGCCACATGGGCGGCCACGCCGAGTACACGGCGAAGAAGGCCGGCATCACGCGCGAGCGGCAGGACGAGTTCTCGTACCAGTCGCACATGAAGGCCATCGCCGCCATCGAGGGCGGGAAGTTCGCCACGGAGATCGTGACGGTGGAGATCGCCGGCAAGAAGGGGCCGACCATCGTCGATACGGACGAGAGCCCGCGCAAGGACACGTCGCGCGAGGCGCTCGCCAAGCTGCGCCCCGCGTTCCCCAAGGATGCGCCCAAGGACATGAAGCCTGAAGAGCTCACCATCACCGCCGGCAACGCGCCGGGACTCAATGACGGCGGCGCCGCCGTGGTCGTGGCGAGCGAGGCGTATGCGAACGCGCACGGGCTCACGATCCTCGCGCGCATCACGGGCTACGCGAGTGGCGGCGGCGATCCGCAGGACCTGTTCTTCGCGCCCATCGTGGCCGTGCGCAACCTGATGGCGAAGACGGGCGCGTCGATCGGCGATTACGATCTCATCGAAGCCAACGAAGCGTTCGCGAGCCAGGCGCTCGCCGACGGCGACGGCCTCGGCTGGGACCCGTCGCGCGTGAACGTGAACGGCGGCGCGATCGCGTTGGGGCATCCGATCGGGGCGAGCGGCACGCGGATCCTCGTGACGCTGATCCACGCGCTGCAGGACCGGAATCTGAAGACCGGATTGGCGACGCTGTGCCTGGGCGGCGGCAACGCCGTGGCGCTCAGCGTCTCGCGACCGTAGTCACGGGCCGCACGCCGACGACGGCATCGCGGTGCGCACGCTGTTCGTGACCGCCACGGGCGCGCTCCGCGCGCCGTGGCGCGTGCTGCTGTTCTTCGGCGCCACGTTCGTGTGCGGCGCGCTCATCTCGAG
>CAIRBD010000618.1 GCA_903876745.1 uncultured Gemmatimonadota bacterium | reverse complement strand
TCCGTTCCAGAGCGAGCCGCTCTCGGAGGCCCGCGCGCGCGGCAGCGTGAACTTGGGCGGCGCGCCCCCTGAGGTCACCACGCGCGTCGCGGCGAGCGGCGCGAGCGGCAGCGACACGGCGAGCGTGCCGTCGTGCAGGCGCTGCGACGGCACGGCACGGCCGCGGGCATCGCGCACGTGATCCTCGGCGTGGCTCAGCGAGTCGGGGATCAATACCACGCCGCGGCGCTCCACCTCATGCGTGTTCCACAGGTCCAGGGCGTGCCCGGACGCGCCCGGCATCAGCGCACGCGCGAGCAGTGCGCGGCTCGCCGAGTCGCCGTCGAGGGCGAAGCGCTGCTTGAGCGCCCACTGTGCGAGGGTCGCGCGCGAGTCCGGCTCACTGATGCTCTGGTCGGCGCCCCAGGTGTGCTCGTCCCAGAGCAGCACGCTGCGCCATGCGGCATCGCGTTCGCGGGCCGCGAGCGGCGCCGCGCGCAGCGACGCGATCGTCGCCGCTTGCACGAGTCGTGCGGTGCTGGCGCGGTTCACGACCTGCTCCCGCGCCGTACTGACGGCGCCGTCCTCCCAGTAGCCGGTGAGGTCGCCGCGGATGCGCGGCAGCGCGGCGCCGTGCCGGCGCTCCATCTCGGCAAACATCGCCGGCAGCGTGGAGATGATGAGCTTCGGACTCTCGTAGCGCGCATTCCACTCGCGCACCACGCCGGCGAGCTGCGCGTCGGGGTAGCCGTTGTCGCCGCCGATGGCGTAGCGCACCTGTACGATGTCCCAGGGATACTCGTGCGCGCGCAGGTCGTCCATGTACTCGCTCATCACCGCGGCGTCGTCGAGCGTGATACGCCCCTGCGGCCATCCGCCCGCCCACGAGTAGCCGCGTCCCGCCGTCATCACGAGCACGCTGTCGGTGCCGCTGGGGCCGATCCACCAGAAGGGACGGTCGCCCCACGCGTCGAGCGTGTGCCCGATGCGGTCGCCGTCCTGCGAGGGGCCGGGCATGTAGTTGGGACCGCTCGAGAGGTATCGGATGCCCTGCTGCGCGAGCGACGGCACGAGCCCCCACGTGAAGCCCGGCACGTCGCTCGTCGTGGCCGTGGTGACGGCCACGCCGTGCTCGGCGCGCAGTGCGCGAGCGTAATCGAGCAGATGGACGAGCTCCTCGCCGCTCGCCAGGCCCGTCATCAGGTTGGCGTAGAGGGCGTTGAGCGTGAGGTCGCCGCGGCGCACGGCGGTGAACAACCGCGCGGTATCGGCCGCTGGGCGGAGCGACAGGTAATCCTGGAGCGGCCAGAGTCCCTCGACGTTCCACCGAAAGCGTTCGCCATCGGCGTTTCCGCGCGTTCGCTCGGCGAACACCATCGCGCTATCGATGCCGCGCCAGTGTTTGTCGCGCACCACGGTGTGTACATCGGTGTAGCCGATGTCCAGATGCGCGTGGCTGATGAGATGGATCTCGCGCGGCACCACCGGGAGGAGCGGTACTGCCGGGAACTCCGTGCGGCCGCGCGCTCCGCTCACGGCGATCGCGACGCGCGAGGGCGCGCGCACCGCGGGTACGTTCACGCGGAACGTCACCCCGCCCGAAGGGAGCAACGTGGTGAGGCGCGGACTCCCGTCCACCGCGACCGACACGGTGGTGGTGTCGAGCGGGTTCCACGCGTCGATGCGCACCGTCTGCTGCAGCGCGCCCGCCTCGCGCGCGAGCATCTGCTCGGCGTGCGCGTGCAGCGTGGGCTGCATCGAGACCGTGTACAGGATGAACCACGTCATCCGCCCCACGCTCTCGCCCTGTACCTGCAGCGTGAGCGGCGCACCGACGGGGGCGAGCGCCGCGGGCACCTCGAGCGTGAACACGCCGTGCTCGTCGCCGAACTTGTCGACCATCAGGCGCCGGAAGGTCAGCGCGATCCCGTCCGCGCCCTGCACCCGCCAGTGCTCGGCCGTCGCGGTCGGCTGCGGCAGCAGGAACCGGTGCGTGCCGTTCATGGTCATCCAGAACCGCACCGGAGTGAGTCCCGGGTCGAGGACGTCCATCGCCGCGAGGAACGACACGCGGCGCACGGCACCCGTATCGGCGACGATCGGTGCCGTGGTCCAGCGCGCGGTGTTGGTGCTGTCGAGCGAACGCACGAGCAACGAGGCGCGTGCGGTGGGGTGCGCCGAGTGGTAGCCGAACGCCTCGCCGCGCACCGTGGCGGCGTAGCCGTCGGTGACGCCCGGCGGGAGCGAACCGAACGCGCGCGTGAGCGTGTCGCGCTGCGCCGCGAGGGGCGAAGCGCCTGGCGCGGCGAGCACCGCGCAGGAGAGGAGCAGTGCGAGCCGCATGGGTTTCATGGATCAGCCGGCGTCGAAGATCACCGCGAGCGAACGCGCGCCCTGCGCGCCGATCACGAGGGACTGCTCGATGTCGGCAGTCTTGGAAGGACCGCTCAGGAACCATCCGCACGCGGAGCCGACGGGCATCCGGCGCACCGCCTCGTGCATCGTGGGAACGAGCGCGGCGAACGGCACAATGAGCGCGATCCGCTCGCCGCGCACCACGGCGTCGCGCCGGGCGATGTCGGCGTCGTCCACGTACACGGCGGCGTTCTCCGCCACCGCGAAGCGGCCGCGGAGCACGGTGACGTCGTCGGTCGTGTCACCGAACAGCTCGTGCATCGCGTCGTCCATCGAGCGGTCCGCTCCACGGACGAGCCCGTTCCCGCCCACGGCGCGGAGCACCTCGAGAAACGCCTCGTGCCGCGGCGCGGCGGGCGGCTCGCGAACCACCGGCGCGGCGGGAGGAGCGGGAGGCACCGCGGCGGCGCGGATGGCGCTCAGGATCGTCTCGCGTGCGTTCACTTGAGCCGGCCCTCTCGGCGTGCCCAGTCGCGGAACGATTGCTCCGGTGCGAGCGGCAGTTCGCGTCCGGCGCGCGTCCACGGATTCCATCGTCC
>CAIRBD010000617.1 GCA_903876745.1 uncultured Gemmatimonadota bacterium | reverse complement strand
CTCCGTTATTTGACGAACAGTTCGTGGTGCGAAACTTCGGCGCCGTCCTCGTAAAGGTGCACCGCACAGGCGAGGCACGGATCAAACGAGTGGATCGTGCGGATGATCTCTAGCGGCTGCTTCGGATCGTGCACGGGCGTACCGATGAGCGAAGCCTCGTAGGCGGAGCGCTGGCCTTTCGCATCGCGGGGCGAGGCGTTCCAGGTGCTCGGGACGACGAGTTGGTAGTTCTCGATTTTCTTGTCCTTGATAACAATCCAGTGGGCGAGGGCGCCGCGCGGCGCCTCGCTCGTGCCGACGCCCTTGCACTCGGTCGGCCACGTGGACGGCTCCCAGAGCTCCTTGGTGAACGTGCGCGTGTCGCCGGCCTTGATGAGGGCGAGCAGCGTGTCGAAGAACTCAAGACCCCACTTCGCGGTGAGCCGCGCCTCGATCCCGCGCGCAGCCGTGCGGCCGAGCGTGGAGAAGAGAACGGACGGCGGCGCCTTGAGCGCACCTAGCGCCTCGCCGACGGCACCCTTGATTTCGTCCTGACCCGAAGCATAGCCGACGAGCATGCGCGCGAGCGGGCCGACTTCCATCGCGTGACCCTTCCAGCGCGGCGTCTTGAGCCACGAGTATTTTTTGTCGACGTCGAGGTGTTGGTAGGGCGGCTTCGGTCCCGTGTATTTTAGGTTGGTCTCACCCTGCCACGGGTGACGGCCGCCGGTGACCGAGCCGTCCTTGTAGTCATACCAGGAATTATCGATGAACTCCTCGATCTGGGTGTCCTTCGGATCGACGGGCAGAACCTCGTTGAGATTCCGTCCGAGGATCGCGCCACGCTTGAACTTGTAGCTGTCGATGTTGGTGAACCCGTTCGTCGGGAGATCGCCGTAACAGAGGTAATTTTCAAGGCCGCCACCGATGCTGGCCCAGTCGAGATACGACGGCGCGATCGCCATCAGATCGGGATAATAGACCTGCTCGACGAAGTTGCGGGCCTGCTTGAGCAGGTCGCCGACCATCGCGAGGCGCTCGGCATTGATCGCGTTGGCCTCGTTGATGTTGATCGAGCACGGCATGCCGCCGACGAGATAGTTCGGGTGCGGATTCTTGCCGCCGAAGATCGTGTGGACCTTGATGATCTCCTTCTGCCACTCGAGGGCCTCGAGATAATGCGCGACGCCGATAAGGTTGACCTCGGGCGCGAGCTTGTAGGCGGGATGACCCCAGTAGGCGTTGGCGAAAATGCCGAGCTGGCCGCTCTGCACGAAGCCGGTGAGGCGCTTCTGAAGATCGGAGAAGTAGCCGGGCGAACTCTTCGGCCAGTTCGAAAGACTCTGCGCGATGCGCGAGGTCTCCTTCGGGTCGGCCTTGAGCGCGCTGACGACGTCGACCCAGTCGAGCGCGTGCAGGTGATAGAAATGGATCACGTGGTCCTGCACGTTCTGCACGCAATACATGATATTGCGGATCAGCTCGGCGGCCGGCGGGATCTTCATGCCGAGGGCGTCCTCGACGGAACGCACCGAGGCGAGCGCGTGCACGGTGGTGCACACGCCGCAGACGCGTTCGCAGAAGGCCCACGCATCGCGCGGGTCGCGGCCCTTGAGGATGATTTCAAGACCGCGCACCATCGTGCCGGCGCTCCACGCGTCGACGATTTTGCCGTCTTTGACTTCGGCCTCGATGCGGAGGTGACCTTCGATGCGGGTGACGGGATCAACAACAATTCTTTCGCTCATGGTAGGGCTCTCCGTGATTAAGATTTCTTGGGCTCACCACCGGGG
>CAIRBD010000616.1 GCA_903876745.1 uncultured Gemmatimonadota bacterium | reverse complement strand
CCACACGCAGAGCCACACGGCCTCGTGCCCGTTCGCGCCGGCGCGTGCGATCGTCGCCTCCATGAGCGACCGGGCCAGCCCCCGCCCCTGCCACGGGCCGCCCACGTAGAAGCGCTCCACCTCGACCGGGTGGTTCCCGTGCACTTCGGGCGGCGCGGGCCGCAACCGCAGCACCGAGAAACCGGCCCAGGCGCCGTCGGCGTCTCGCGCCACGAGCGTGGTGCGCGCGGGATCGCAGAGTTCCGCGTACTGCTGCGCCTCCCCGAAGCGTTCCGCGACGTGCTTGTCGAGTCGCTCGTTGGCGTACTCATCGGCGTACGTCGAGACGAAGATCTCCTCGGCGAAGCGCGCGAATGCGGCGGCGTCGGAGGGCACGGCGTCTTGGATGGTCCACGGCGTGTTCATCGGCGGAAAAGCTAACGTGCGCGGGGGTTGGATGCGCCTGCGGGGTGACGACTAGATTCCGTGGTGACGCCCGACGTCCGGCCGCCGGCGCATCACTCCCCCGGTTCGCACCACGCCCGCCCCCGCACCACCGCCCCGTGACCCACCGCATCTTCGTCACCGACGAGATCGACCCCGAAGGCGTCGCGCTGCTGCGCGCCGTCCCGTCCTTCAACGTGGACGTCTCGCCGACGCTCGCCCCCGACCTGTTGCTCGCGCGCATCGGCGACTACGACGCGATCGTCGGCCGCAGCGCCACCAAGATCTCCGCCCCCCTGCTCCGCGCCGGCACGCGACTGCGCGTCGTCGGCCGCGCCGGCGTCGGCATCGACAACATCGCACTCGACGACGCGACCGCCCTCGGCATCGCCGTCATCAACGCGCCGGCGGGCAACACGATCGCCGTGGCCGAGCTGTTCTTCGCGTCGGTGATCGGCCTCCTGCGGCACGTGCCGCGCGCCGACCAGTCGATGCACGAGGGGCGCTGGGAACGCGCCGACCTGCTCGGCACCGAGCTGCTCGGCAAGACGCTCGGCATCGTCGGCCTCGGCCGCATCGGCGGCGAAGTGGCGCGCCGCGCCCGCGCCTTCGGCATGGACCTCATCGCCTTCGATCCGTACATCAGCGCCGAGCGTTTCACGGGGCTCGGCGTGCGCCGCGCAGCGTCGCTCGACGCGCTGCTCGACGCCGCGCACGTGGTCACGGTGCACACGCCGCTGACCGACGAGACCACGGGAATGATCGGCGCCGCCGAACTCGCGCGCCTGCCCCGCGGTGCGATCGTCGCGAACCTCGCGCGCGGCGGGATCATCGAGGAGGACGCGCTGATCGCCGCGCTGCGCAGCGGCCACGTGGGCGGCGCGGCGCTCGACGCGTTCACCAAGGAGCCGCTCAAGGGCGACCACGCGTGGCGCACCGTGCCCAACGTGCTGCTCACGCCGCACCTCGGCGCGAGTACCGCCGAGGCGCAGCGCAACGTGGCGGTGGATGTGTGCGAAGCCGTGCGCGACGCGCTCCTCACCAACGAACTCTCGCGTTCACTCAACGTGGGCGAGACCGGCGGCGACTGGCAGGCACTGCAGCCCGCACTGCTTGTGGCGCGGCGCGCCGCGGCCGTGGCGCGTGCCATGCTCGCCGACCGCGGACACCGCGCGATGGACAGCATCGCCATCCGCCTGGGGCCGCTGGTCGATCCGGGGCTGGCGGTCCGGCGCCTCGGCCGGCTCGAGTTCTGCCTCGCGGCGGCGCCCGCCTATCTGAAAAAACGTCCCGCGCTGAAAAAACCCGCCGACCTCGGCGCCCACGATTTCATCGCGCTTCGCCCTCCGCTCGCGGCCGCGAGGATCGAACTGCATCGCGGACGCGAGAGCGTTTCGGAAGCGGTGTTTCCCGCCTTCGAGACCGACGATCCCGACGCGGCGCTGGCGATTCTTCGCGCGGGCGGCGGAATCGCCGCGCTGCCGCGCTTCCTCGTCGCCGATGAGACCCGCGCCGGCGCGCTCCGCGTCGTCCTGCCCGGCTGGGCGCCGCAAGCGGCGGAAATCT
>CAIRBD010000615.1 GCA_903876745.1 uncultured Gemmatimonadota bacterium | reverse complement strand
CGCGACCGGCGCGGCACAGGTGCTCGGTCTGCTACTGCTGTTCGCGACGCTGTGGCCGCGCATCCGCACGACGCGTCTCGACGGCTGATTGCGGGGGGCGTGGCGCGGCGCGAGTTTTCATCGCCGTGACCACCACCCGCGACGCCGCCCCGCGCCACGTGACCGATTGGATCGCGCTGGCCGCGATCTCGGCCGGCGCGCTCGTGTCGGTGCTCGTCGTGCTGCCGTACCGCAGCTTCGACCTCGACCGATTCCTCGCCCCCAAGGAGCTGGCCGTGCACGTCGCGGCGGCCATTGCCGGCGCGGCCACGCTCGCCCGCGCGCGGAGCGTCCGCGTGGCGCGCGCCGATTTCCTGCTGGGCGCGTGGCTGTTGCTGTCGATCGCGTCGGCGGCGTTCGCGACCAATCACTGGGCGGGGTTCCGCGCCGTCACGCTGAGCGTGAGTGGCGCCGTGATCTATTGGAGTGCACGCAGGCTCGCGACAGCAGGGCTCGCCAGTGCGCTCTCGGCGTGCCTTGGGGCGGTGGTGGTACTCGGTGCGTCGACGGCGCTGCTGCAGGCGTACGGGGTGAAGTTCGACTTCGCCACGTTGTCGCGCGCGCCCGGCGGCACGTTCGGCAACCGCAACTTCATGGCGCATCTCGCGGCCATCGGCGTGCCGCTGCTCGCGTGGGGCGCCGTGGGCGCACGCCGGCAGGGCGGGTCGCTGCTCGCGACCGCCGGGCTCGCGGCGTGTTCGGCGGCGCTGGTGTTGTCGCGCACGCGGGCGGCGTGGCTCTCGTTGATGGTGGTCGCCGTGGTGGCACTCGTGCTGGTGGCGCGTGGTCCGGCGCTGTTCGAGCCCGCGCAGCGCCGACGCGCGTGGGTGTCGATCGTCGCGATCATCATCGGCGTGGCGCTGGCGCTCGTCGTTCCGAACCGCCTGGACTGGCGGAGCGACAATCCATACCTCGATTCGGTGAAGGGCGTCGTCAATTACAAGGAAGGGAGCGGGCGCGGCCGACTCAAACAGTATGTGAACTCGGTGAAGATGGCGGCGCATCATCCCGCCTTCGGCGTGGGCGCGGGGAACTGGCCGGTGTCGTATCCGGCGTACGCTCCCGATGACGATCCCTCGCTCGCCGAATCGACGGGGATGACGGCGAATCCGTGGCCGAGCAGTGACTGGGTGGCGGCGATCAGCGAGCGCGGCGTGGTGGCGACGTTCGCGTGGACGGCGTTCGTGCTCACGCTCGTCGGCGCGGGACTCCGCGCGCGATACGACGCGACGCTCACGAGCGAAGTGCGACTCGCGGCGGTGGTGGGGGTGGCGGCGTTGCTCGTGGCGGTGGTGGAGGGGCTGTTCGACGCCGTGCTGCTGCTGCCGATGCCGTTGATCGTGGCCATGGCGGCGGCCGGCGCGTTGCTGCCGGCGGGGAAGGAGGAAGGCACGTTCACCTTTGCGGGCCCGTCGCGCGTGATGCTGCCGTTGCTGCTGTTCGGCGCGCAGGCGGTGGCCTCTCTCTCGGCGCTGGCGCGCGTCGACGCGATGCGGTTGTACACCGCCGGCACGACGGCGTCGCTCGAACGCGCCGTGGCGCGCGACCCCGGGAGCTTCCGCATCCAGCTGCGCGCGGCCGAGGCGCAACAGACGCGCGGCCGATGCGCGGAGGCGCGCGCACACGCGATGGCGGCACGCGACCTGTTCCCGAACGCGCCAGGGCCCAAGCGGGTGCTCTCGGCGTGCCCGGGCAAGGGATAGTGTGATGCACCAGCACTCAACGGAATCATCGGTGGAGCGCGGCATCCGATCGGCGCAGACCGGGATGCTGATCAACACGCTGCTGGCGGCGATCAAGCTCATCGCGGGGCTGGTGGGCAACGCGTACGCGCTGGTGGCCGATGCGATCGAGTCGATCGCCGACATCTTCGCGTCGCTCATCGTGTGGCGCGGCGTGGAGATGGCGGGCCGCGCGCCCGATGAGGAATACCCGTTCGGCTACGGCAAGGCCGAAGCGCTCGCCACCGCCGTGGTGGCGTTGATGATGCTCGGCGCGGCCACGGGCATCGCCGTGGAGGCGATCGCCGAGATCCGCGTGCCGCATCATATGCCGGCGCCGTGGACGCTCGGTGTGCTCGTCGCGGTGATGGTGATCAAATGGGTGCTGGCGCGGCGCGTGCACGCCGTGGGCACCGACATCGGCAGCACGGCGGTGCAGGCCGACGCGTGGCATCACATGAGCGACGCGCTCACCTCGGCCGCGGCGTTCATCGGGATCAGCATCGCGTTGGTGGGAGGACCAGGATGGGAGTCCGCGGACGATTGGGCGGCGCTCGTCGCGGCGGGGATCATCGGCTTCAATGGGCAGTCCCTGCTCCGCCCCGCGCTCGGCGACCTGATGGACCGTACGCCGGGCGCGGACATCGTGGATCCCGTGCGTCGCGCGGCCGAGAGTGTGGAGGGCGTGTGCGCCACGGAGAAGCTGGCCGTGCGCAAAGCCGGGATGACGTACCGCGTGACGCTGCACGTGCAGACGGACCCGCAGCTCGCGATCCGCGACGCGCACATCGTGGGCGGCAAGGTGAAGAGCGCCATCCGCGCGGCGGTGCCCGCCGCGCAGTACGTGCTGGTGCATCTGGAGCCGTACGAGGGCGCGCCGCGACATCCGATGTCGTAGCTCACGGCTCCGACGGTCGTGAGGGGAAGAAACAACGCGCGTCCAGAAGGAACTGTCCGGACGCGCGTGTGACTCTTGGATCGACCGTTTCGGTGGTTAGCGTCCGCCGCCGCGTTGTCCGCCGGACGAACCGCTGCTGCCACGTCCGCCGCCGCTGCGACCACCGCGGCTACCGCCGGTACTTCCGCCGGGACTGCGCGACGGCGCGCCAGGGCCACGCGACGGAGCCGCGGGGCTGCGCGACGCGCCATCAGCGGTGCGACCGGCCGACGGGGCGCCGGGGCGACGCCCCTGACTCTGCTGCGCGGACTCGCGACGCTTCGCCTTCTCGGCAGCGCGTGCGCGCTCTTCTGACTTCCGCTTGCGGATCTCGGCGATGCGTTCAGCGATCGGCACTTCGAGACGGCCTTCGGGTTTCGCGCCGTAATCGAAGTCGGGGATCGTGACGCGCGGCAAGCGCCGGCCGATGGCGCGTTCGATGGCGCGCAGGTCGTTCTCTTCGTCGGGCGAGACGAAGGTGAATGCGTCGCCGGTCATCTCGGCGCGCGCCGTACGGCCCACGCGATGGATGTAATCCTCGGGCACGCCCGGCACGTCGAGGTTCACCACGTGGCCGAGTTCGGAGATGTCGATGCCGCGCGCGGCGATGTCGGTGGCGACGAGCACGCGGTAGGTGCCGTCCTTGAAGCCCGCGAGCGCGGCGGTGCGCGCGGTCTGCGAGCGGTTGCCGTGGATGCGTTCGGCGGCGATCCCCTTCTTCACGAGGAAGTCGGCGACGCGGTTGGCGCGGTGCTTGGTGCGCGTGAAGACGAGGGCTTCCTGCATGTCGCCCTTCTTGAGCAGCGCGAGCAGGAGCGCGCCCTTCAGTTCCTGTGGCACCGGGTACACGGCCTGCGTGATGCCGACGGCGGGCTTGGACTGCCGCTCGACGTTGATCGTGACCGGCGACTTGAGCATCTCCTGCGCGAGCTGTCCGATGGGGCCGGGCATCGTGGCGCTGAAGAACAGCGTCTGTCGCTTGGGCGGCAGATGCTTGAGGACGCGCCGGATGTCGGGGAGGAAGCCCATGTCGAGCATGCGATCGGCTTCGTCGAACACGAGGTGTTCGATGCCGGGGAGCTTGGCGTACGGCTGCCGGAAGTGGTCGAGCAGACGTCCCGGCGTGGCGATGAGGATGTCGACGCCGCTGCGGAACGCGTGTTCCTGCGGTCCCATGCCCACGCCGCCGAAGACGGCGGCCGCGGAGATGGGGGTATGCACGGCGAGGTCGTTGACGCTCTGCAGGATCTGCGCGGCGAGTTCACGCGTGGGGGTGAGCACGAGGGCGCGCGTGGTGCCGCGCGGGCGCTCGATGAGCTGCTGCAGGATGGGCACGACGAACGCGACGGTCTTGCCGCTGCCGGTCATGGCGCAGGCGAGGACGTCCTTTCCGTCGAGTCCGGGCGGGATGGCGTCCTGCTGGATCTGGGTGGGACGCGTGTAGCCGAGCTCTTTGAGAGCGCGCTGAAGGCTCGGGTGCAGCTTGAGGGCGGCGAACGACAGAAGGACGTCCTGGAAACGGGGAGGTGTGGCCTGCTCTTCGCACACGCGCGTCGCGGGGTGCGGGGGCCGTCCCTGAAATCTAGCGGTTTTGGGAGGCCAAAAGGCCGTTTGCCGTCATTCCGGGCGTTTTTCGCGTCACGCGTCGTCGCCGACGGTGCTGGCGATCATCCACTGCGCCACGAGATACGTGCCGAGGATGATGAGCGTGGCGGTG
>CAIRBD010000614.1 GCA_903876745.1 uncultured Gemmatimonadota bacterium | reverse complement strand
TGCCGGCGGCGACGGCGACGTTCAGCGATTCCACGCCGGCGGCCATCGGGAGGGCAACGCGCTGCGACGCGGCGGCGCGGACCTCGGCGCTCAGTCCGGCGCCTTCGTTGCCGACGGCGATGGCGAGGCGCGCCGGCGCCGGCACGCTGCCCACGGGCACGCCGTGCGCATCGGCACCCCAGAGGGCGACGGCGTGCGCCTGCAGCCACGCGAGCGCCTCGGCGACGCTCAGGTGCAGCGCGGGGATGCGGAACTGCGCACCGACAGCGCTGCGCACGGCCTTTGCGTTCCAGATGTCCGCTGTTCCCGGGAGCGCGAACACCGCCGTCGCGCCAAGGGCCGCCGCGGTACGCACCAGCGTGCCCACGTTGCCTGGGTCCTGGATGCCGTCGAGCACGAGCACGCGCGCCACGGCGCCCGGCAGGAGGTCGCCGAGCGCGAGCGCCGGGACCTGTGCCACGGCGAGGATCCCCTGCGGGTGTTCGGTGTCGGCCGCCGACAGGAAATCCGACTCGGCGACGTCGGCGGTCTCGATGCCGCGCGCCGCGAGGGCGGCGCGAAGGGCAACCCCGCGCGGGGTGCGGTCGAGTGCCGACGACGCGAGCGCGCCGCGCACGACGAGCGACGCCTGGAGCAGTTCCTCCACGGCGCGCACGCCCTCGGCGACGAAGAGCGACTGCCGCTCCCTCGCCTTGCGACGCTTCAGGTCTCTTGCTAGGGTCAACAAACGCACGTCAGGCACCCAGACTCACCACGCAGGTTGCGATGTTAGCGAACGCATGGAGCATTCATAAGAGGACGCTCGGACCACGCCTCGCGTTTCTGATGGCCCTGGCGGCGGCCCCGGTGCTCTCGGGGTGCGCCGTCAGTCAGCAGCAGGAAATCGAGATGGGGGCGAACTACGCGGGCACCGTCGCCAAGCAGATGCCGCTGGTGAAAGACCCCGAGGCGCTCGCGTACTTGACGGTACTGGGCGACTCGCTCGCCCGCCTGACGGAGCGCAGCGATCTGGAGTGGCACTTCGCGATCGTGGACGCGAAGGAAGTGAACGCCTTTGCCGTGCCCGGCGGATACGTCTACGTGAACCGCGGGCTCATCGAGCGGGCCCAGACGATGGCGCAGGTGGCCGGCGTCGTGGGGCACGAGATCGGGCACGTGCTGAAACGCCACTCGATCAAGCAGATGCAGAAGGCGCAGGGGGCGAACATCGGCGTGACGGCGATCTGCACGCTCACGCGCGTGTGCGACAACGGGGCGAGCGGATTGATCGACGTCGCGGCCACCGGCGTGTTCGCGAAGTTCAGCCGGAACGACGAGTCCGAGGCCGACGCCGAAGGGGTGCGCCTCATGGTGCGCGCCGGGATCGACCCACACGGGATCCCGGAGATGTTCCGCATCCTGCTCGACGAACGGAAGACGGCGCCCGACGGACTCGCCGAGTTCTTCGCCTCGCACCCGATGGAAGAGGACCGCATCGTCGCATCGACGGCGCTCATCGCGACCTATCCGGCGGCGCAGCTGAAGGGACTCACGAACGATTCGCCGCGGTTCCAGGCGTTCAAGCGCCGGCTGCAATCTCTGCCGCAGAGTCCGCCGGCGAAGAAGAAGTAGCGCGTTACAGCCGCTGCACGAACGCCGTCACGAGCTCGGCGAACCGTTCGGCGGCTTGCGCGCCGACCTCGACGACATCGGCGTGCATGAGCGGCACGGTGGAGATGCCGGCCGCCGGATTGGTGATGAGCGACACCGCGGCGACTTCCATCCCGATGGCACGCGCGACGATCGTCTCGGGGACGGTGGACATCCCGGTGGCATCGGCGCCGAGGCGCTCGAGCATCCGCACTTCGGCCGGCGTCTCGTAGCAGGGACCGAGCGAGCCGGCGTACACCCCTTTCGCGAGCGGCACACCGGTGGCCGCGCCGGCCTCCTCGAGCAGCGCGATGAGGCGGCGCGCGTACGGCTCCGACATGTCGGGGAACCGCGTGTCGCCCGGCTCCACGCCGCCGACGAGCGGATTGCGGAACATCAGGTTCAGATGATCCTCGATGATCATCAGATCACCCGGTGCGAACGACCGCCGGACGCCGCCCGCCGCATTGGACGCGAAGAGCACCTTCGCCCCGAGTGCGTGCGCCACGCGCACGGGAAAGGCGGAGACGCGCGCGTCGTGCCCCTCGTACATGTGAAAACGCCCAGAGAGCGCGAGCACTTCCTTCCCACCGAGAAAACCCCGGATGAGTTCACCGCGGTGTCCCTCGACGTGCGGCGCGAAGAAGCCCGGGATGGCGTTGTAGTTGGCACGCGTGGCGCCTTCGATGCGGTCGGCGAGCGCGGCGAGCCCCGAGCCAAGGATGATGGCGCAGACGGGCGACTGCACGCCGAGGCGGCCGGCGACGGAGGAAGCGGCGGCGCGAGCGGCGGCACTGCCGTGCGGATCGATCATGCGAGCTCCTGACGGAGAGTGGCGAACTCGCGGTCGACACGCTCGAGCAGGGCGCGTTTCTCATCGTCGGGGAGGAACGCCCCTTCGAAGCCGGTGCGGGACAGCCGGCACAGTTCGTCGAACGTGAAGTGCAGCTCGCGGGCTGCGTGTGCGTACTCGTCGGTGAGCGTGGTGCCGCTCATCAGCCGGTTGTCCGTGTTCAGCGTGACGCGCATGCCGCGGTCGAAGTAGGCGCGCAGCGGATGCGAGGCGAAGTCCTTCGCGGCGCGCGTCTGCACGTTGCTCGTGAGGCACGCCTCGATGACGATGCCGGCCTCGCCGAGTTCGTCGGTGAGCCGTTCGTCCTCGATGAGGCGGGTGCCGTGGCCGATGCGCGTGGCGCCGCACACGTGCACGGCCTCGCGCACGGACTCCGCGCCGGCCCCTTCGCCGGCGTGGCAGGTGCAGAACATGCCGTGGTCGAGGGCGTGCCGGAACGCGTGGCGATGCACGGCCGCCGGGTGCGCCGCTTCGCCGCCCGCGAGGTCGAAACCGACGACGCCGCGCCCCTGCCACTCCACGGCGAGGCGCGCGAGTTCGAGCGACACGCTGGGCGCTTGATGGCGCAGCGCGCAGATGATGAGGCGTCCCACGATGCCGTGATCGGTGAACGCGCGGGCGAGTCCGCGCACCGGCGCATCGACCGCTTCGTCGAGCGACAAGCCCCACTGCTGATTGAGCACGGGAGCGTAGCGCACCTCGATGTAACGCACACCGTCGGCAGCGGCATCCTCGGCCAGTTCGTAGGTGATGCGCTCCAGCGACGACGCGCTCTGCATCACGGAGAGCGTGGTGTCGAACCGCGTGAGGTAATCTTCGAGATGCCGCGCGTCGCGCACGTACATGTGATGGGCGAGCGCCTCGGGTGTCGCGGCCGGCATCGGGATGTCGTACTCGGCACCGAGTGCGAGGAGCGTGCTCGCGCGCACCGACCCGTCGAGGTGGCAGTGGAGTTCGGCCTTGGGGATGCGACGCAGCAGCGCCGTGGGGAGCCCGGTCACGGCGCGTCCTGGTCGCGCGCGGCACGCGCCGACACGATGCGGTACACGGCGCCGCCCGTGGCGGCGCTGCCGGGCGCGACGGGAAGACCGCGGCTGTCGGTCACGGCACGTTCGGCGGCCACGACGGCGTCGGCGACGGCGGGGTCGAACAGGCGCACCGCATCGAGGGCGGTGGCGCCGTGCGGCACCGAGAAGGCGGACCCGTTGACGAAGACGCGGAGTTCTGTGGGTTCGGTCATGGGATATTCGTGGAGTTGGGGCGCTGCGCGGGAGCGCGCACGCCCGGCGGTGCGGGACGCACCGCGTCGAAATCGCCCGCGCGCGTCATCGCGTCGTAGGCCTGTGCGGCGAGTGACGCCGGGATCACCGACCAGTTGCGGACGTGGTAGTCGGCCGGCTTCAGCGTGCCGCGGCGCGTGACCTCGTCGATGAGCAGTTGCCGGATCTCGAGCTGCTGGTCGTGCACGACGGGCGCATCGCGCAGCATCGCGTAGCCGCCTGCGCCGCCGGCACGGTAGTTGGAGAGCGCCATCGTGAAGGTGTCGGCGTCGCGCACGGCGCGCCCTTGCACGCGCAGCCCGGTGATGCGGTCGCCGGCGGCGCGCGTAAGATCGATGACATAGTCCGCGCCCTGCACCATCTCGAAGTTGAAGCCGGCGATCGCCGGGTCGGGTGCGCAGCGCCGGGCGGCACCCTCGCCGGTCACCTTGAAGTAACGCGCACTCTGTTCGAGGTAGGCGCGCAGCTGCGCGCCGGTGACGCGCACGGCCATGAGCGTGTTGTCGTACGGGTAGAGCTGGGCGAGCTGGGCGACGGTGATGGGGCCGGCGGTCAGGCGCGCGTCGAGCGAGAACGCCGCCGCCGACGCGAGGTCGGCGTTCGCCGCGCGGCGCATCGTCTCGAGCACGAAATCCATGAGCGGCACGTCGGCCACGCGCGCCGAATCGGAGCGCCAGGCCACGGCCGTGCGGCCGGCCACGGTCGCGGCGTACGCACGCGCGGCGTCATGACCCCGTTGCACCACCGCGACAAGCGCCGGTTGCTCCACGTGCCCCGCCGCGCGCACGATGGACGCGTGCCGCCCGATGGGACGCCAGATGGAGCCGCGGATCTCGAACTGCAGATGGGCGATGGATACGCTCGTCGCCCAGTTGCGCGGCTGCGTGAGCAGCACGCCGTCGATCGATGTATCGGCCATCTCGCGGTGCGAATGCCCGTACACGATCGCGTCGATCCCCTGCACCTCGTGCGCGATGCGCGCCGCGGGATTCTCGCTGCCGAGCCCCGAGGTGACGGTATCGTAGCTCGCCTCGCCGGTGAGCCCGCCGTGGACGATGACGACCACCGCGTCGGCGCCCGCCTCGCGCGCCTCGTCCACGGCCGCGCGGACCTCCGCGATCACATCGTGCAACACGACCTGCCCGGCGAGGTTCTCCCTGTCCCACACCATGGCGCCCGGCGTGGTGGCGCCGACGAGGGCGACCTTCATGCCGCTGCGTTCCACGAGCGTGTACGCCGGCCAGGCGCGCGTGCCGTCGGGGCGCCGCGCGTTCGCCACGACGAAGGGGAACGCGGCCCGCGCGAGCGCGCGGCGGAGCGCCGGCAGTCCGTAGTTGAACTCGTGGTTGCCGAGGACTGCGGCGTCGTACCGCATGGCGTTCATCGCCGCGATCACGGGGTGCGGCGCGGCGGTATCGATGCGGGCGGCGACGTACGTGAGCGGATTGCCCTGCAACAGGTCGCCCGCGTCAACGAGGATCACCCGCCCGGGGTTGGCGGCGCGCACGGAATCGACGATGGTCGCGGCCCGGGTCAGGCCCCGCGCCGATTCCGCAGTGTCGGCGTAATAGTCCCAGCCGCGCAACCGCCCGTGCACGTCGGTGGTCGACGCGATCACGAGATCGACCGGTATCCCCTGGGCGGGGAGCGCGACGGGAAGTACCGCCAAAACGGCGCAGAGCGCCGCACTCAGCCATTCCATGGGAGAAAACTACGCGGTGCACCCATCAGGAGCGAGGGCGGAGGTGGTGGTTGACGCGGTGCCGTCAGACAGGGCACGATACACAACCGTGACGCGTCCTTCGCTTCTCTTTCGACCCCTAGGGCCGGAGGTTTCCATGATCGTGTACGCCGGCCGCCCCACCACATGAAACCACTGATCATCGGGATCGCCGGCGGTACGGGCTCCGGGAAGTCCACCGTCGCGCGCCGGATCGCCGAGGCGCTCACACCGGCGTCGGTGGCGTTCATCGACATGGACGCGTACTACCGGCATCACACCGAACTCTCGCTCGATGTACGGCGGCACCTCAACTGGGATCACCCTGACGCGTTCGACCTCGACCTGCTGGCGGCGCACCTCGAGGCACTCGCCCGCGGCGAGGGGATCGAGAAGCCGGTCTACGATTTCGTCTCGCACCTGCGCGACACCCGCACCGTGCCGGTCGCTCCCGCCGACGTCATCGTCATCGACGGCATCCTGCTCTTCGTCGACGAGCGCGTGCGCGACCGCTGCGAGGTCAAGGTGTTCGTCGACACCGACGCCGACGTGCGGCTCATCCGGCGCATCCGGCGCGACATGGCACGGCGCGGCCGCCCGCTCGACGAGATCCTCGAGCAGTACCTCACGACGGTGCAGCCGATGCATCTGCAGTTCGTCGAGCCGAGCAAGCGGTACGCCGACGTGATCGTGCCGCGCGGCGGGCACAACACGATCGCCATCGATCTCATCATCTCGACCATCCTCCGACGACTGAGCAGCGTGACCGCATGACCGACGCGACCGCCGGCGAACGCATCCTCGTGGTGGACGACGAACCCGACATCGTCGCGCTCGTCGTGTACCATCTGGCCAAGGCCGGCTACCGCGTGTCGTCGGCGCAGAGCGGGACCGACGCGCTCGCCATCGCGCGCCGTGAGCGCCCGTCGCTCGTCGTGCTCGATCTCATGCTCCCGGGGCTCTCGGGCTTCGAGGTGCTCGAACAGCTGCGCGCCGAC
>CAIRBD010000613.1 GCA_903876745.1 uncultured Gemmatimonadota bacterium | reverse complement strand
CGTGACTGTGACTGTGACTGCAACGGTGACTGCAGTGCAACGCTGTACCCTCCATCTCCCCCCAGCAGAGGATTCCTTCATGGCAGCAGTTGTGACCCGTTCCACCGCGGCGCGCGCCGCGTCGTTCGCGTTCGCGGCGTTCGCGTTCGTCACGTCGGCCGGCGCCCAGCCGAGCCCCGACCCGCGCGTCGGACTCAAGGCGGGGATGTACGACGCCGCCGAGGCGACGTGGAACATGAAGGTGCTCTCGAAGACGCCGCCGACCGCGAAGTTCGTCGGCAGCACGAACTCCGACATGGCGTTCACGGGCAACTACGTGATCCAGGGGAGTTACAACGGCTATCAGATCTGGGACATCTCGAATCCCGCCAAGCCGACGATCAAGCACGCGAACTACTGCCCGGCCTCGCAGAGCGACGTGTCGGTGTACAAGAACCTGCTGTTCGTGTCGAGTGAATCGAACACGGGGCGCATCGACTGCGGCGATCAGGGCGTGAAGGAACCGGTGAGCGCGGCGCGCCTGCGCGGCATCCGCATCTTCGACATCACCGACCTCGCGAACCCCAAGAACCTCGCGAACGTGCAGACGTGCCGCGGTTCGCACACGCACACCGTGCTCGTGGACCCGAAGGACAAGGACAACGTCTACGTGTACGTGTCGGGCTCGGCGGGCGTGCGCCCGGCCGACGAACTGCCGGGCTGCGTCAGCGCCGCGCCGGCCAAGGACCCGAACTCGGCGCTCTTCCGCATCGAAGTGATCAAGGTGCCGCTCGCGCATCCGGAGCAGGCTGCGATCGTGAGTTCGCCGCGCATCTTCAACGATCTCACCAAGCCGGCGGGCCACGGTGAGACGGCCGAAGACGTGGCCGCGGGCGCGAAGATGGCGGCCGAGGCACGCGCGAAGGGGATGTACACGGCGATGATCTTCGGCGCCGAGCGCGTGATCCCGCCGCAGATGACGACGCCGTGGCTCGACAGCATCGTGAAGGCGCGCGGCGGCACGGGTGCCGCGACCGGCGCCGACAGTTCGGCGCTGCGGGCCGCGATCCCCGGCATCATCGCCAAGCTCGTCGGCGAGACACCGGGCGACGATCACGGACCGAAGCCGGGCCCCACGCAGTGCCACGACATCACGGTGTATCCGGCCATCGGCTACGCCGGCGGCGCCTGCGAAGGCTACGGCCTGCTGCTCGACATCAAGGATCCGACGCACCCCGTGCGCATCGGCGCGGTGGCCGACTCGAACTTCAGCTACTGGCACTCCGCCACGTTCAACAACGACGGCACGAAGGTGCTGTTCTCGGACGAGTGGGGCGGCGGCGGCGCGCCGAAGTGCCGCGCGACCGATCCCAAAGTGTGGGGCGCCGACGCGCTGTTCACGATCGACAAGGGCGTGATGAAGTTCCAGGGCTACTACAAGATGTCGGCGGCCCAGACGGACAAGGAGAACTGCGTCGCACATAACGGATCGCTCATCCCGATCCCGGGACGCGACGTGATGGTGCAGGCGTGGTACCAGGGCGGCATCTCGGTGTTCGACTGGACCGACGCCGCGCACGCCCGCGAGATCGCGTTTTTCGACCGCGGCCCGATCGATTCGACGCACTTCACGATGGGCGGTTCGTGGTCGGTGTACTGGTACAACGGCGTGATCGTGAGCTCCGAGATCGCGCGCGGTCTCGACGTGCTCGAACTGACGCCGAGCGCGGATATCTCGAAGAACGAGATCGACGCGGCCAAGACGGTGAAGCTCGACTATCTCAACGCGCAGGGGCAGCCGAAGTTCACGTGGCCGGCGAGTTTCGCGCTGTCGCGCGCGTACCTCGATCAGCTCGAGCGGGGCAAGGGTCAGGACGCCGCGAAGATCGCCGCAGCGCGTTCGGGGCTCGACGCGGCCGAGAAGCTCTCGGGTGCGGCGCGCGCCGATGCGCTGAACAAGCTCTCGACGCAGCTCCATGGTGACGCGCGCAGTGCCACGGATGCGCCGCGGGCGCATACGCTGGCGTCGTCGGTGGGAGATCTGGCGAAGGCGACGAAGTAGGTCCGTTCACCCCACGCGCCGGCTTCGACAGCGGCGCGCGGGGGCTCGAACGACGCCGCAGGTCGGCGCAGGTCGTTCGGTGCGCACCGAACGACCTGCGTGCATCTGGGGCGTTGTTCTTTGTCGAGTCGGCGTGCGGGTTGAATCGCCTACGGCAGGCTAGAGCCTCGCGAGGCACTCCGCGAGTCGCTGGAATGGCCGCGCGGTATCCAATCTCAGTACTTCGCGACGGTCGGATCCACGTCATCGCTCCAGCGGAGGATGCCGCCGGCGAGGTTCTTGAGGCGCGTGAATCCGTTGTCCTGCAACACGCGCACGCCGGTCGCACTCCGTTTGCCGCTGCGGCACATCACGACGATCTCGCGCGTCGGGTCGAGCGTGCCGATCTCGTGCTCGAGGTCGCCGAGCGGGATGTGCCGGGCCTGCGGGATGTAGGCGACGGCCAGTTCGTGCGACTCGCGCACGTCGATGAGGTCGAAGTCATCGCCGCGCTTGATGCGCTCGGCGAGTTCCGACGGGGTGATCTCTTCGATGTGGTCCTGGAACACGTCATCTCCCGGAGCTCCGCAGAACTCGTCGCGGTGTGATGCGATGCGTGATCGGGCGTGGGCCGCGGGTGTGGGCTTCGCGGATCATGCGTCGAGTGCGTCGCACGAAACTGCGGGGTGCGCGCCCCGGTCACAAGACCTGAAGCGCGGCACGATCGGCGACCACGTGACCCAGCGGTGGGGCGCGAGCCGTAGCTGTTCGTGGGTGCGATCGCGGGCAGGTAGGTGCTGTGCGCGGACGGTCGGGCACGGGGCACTCGCTTCCTGGGCCCGAACCATGGCAGGGAGAACGCAGACCCTCGCGTCGCGACCCACCCCCGGGAGGAGCCGCACGCAGTGGTTCGCACCATCGCGGACAGGTAAATTGGAGGGTTCGCCGTGACGGCGGGCGCTCCCCCGAAATCCGAGTAACACGTGGCCAACATCCTCCAGTCCCTTCCCGTCGGCGAGAAGGTCGGCATCGCCTTCTCCGGCGGTCTCGACACCAGCGCCGCGCTCCATTGGATGCGCGAGAAAGGCGCGGTCCCGTTCGCGTACACCGCGAACCTCGGCCAGCCCGACGAGACCGACTACGACGAGATCCCGCGCAAGGCGATGGCCTACGGCGCCGAGAAGGCACGGCTGGTGGAGTGCCGGCAGCAGCTCGTGATGGAAGGACTCGCCGCGCTGCAGTGCGGGGCGTTCCACATCACGACGGCCGGGCAGACGTACTTCAACACCACGCCGCTCGGCCGCGCCGTCACCGGCACGATGCTGGTGGCCGCGATGCGCGAAGACGACGTCAACATCTGGGGCGACGGGAGCACGTTCAAGGGGAACGACATCGAGCGGTTCTACCGCTACGGCCTGCTCACGAATCCCGGCCTGCGCATCTACAAGCCGTGGCTCGACCAGCAGTTCATCGACGAGCTCGGCGGCCGCACGGAGATGTCGGAGTACATGATCAGCCGCGGGTTCGCCTACAAGATGAGCACCGAGAAGGCGTACTCCACCGACTCGAACATCCTCGGCGCCACGCACGAGGCGAAGGACCTCGAGTTCCTGAACAAGGGGATGCACATCGTCGAACCGATCATGGGCGTCGCCTTCTGGAAGGACGATGTGCCGATCGCGCGCGAGACGGTGAGCATCCGGTTCGAGGAGGGGATGCCGGTGGCGCTGAACGGACGTTCGTTCGAATCTCCGCTCGCGCTGTTCACCGAGGCGAACGTCATCGGCGGGCGCCACGGGCTCGGCATGAGTGACCAGATCGAGAACCGCATCATCGAGGCGAAGAGCCGTGGCATCTATGAGGCGCCGGGCATGGCGCTGCTGTACATCGCGTACGAGCGGCTCGTCACGGGGATCCACAACGAAGACACGATCGAGCAGTACCGACTCAACGGCCGGCGCCTCGGCCGGCTCCTGTACCAGGGACGGTGGCTCGACTCGCAGGCGATGATGCTGCGCGATTCCGCGCAGCGGTGGGTGGCGCGCGCGATCACCGGCGAAGTCACCATCGAACTGCGCCGCGGCAATGATTACACGATCATGGACTCGACGAGTCCGAACCTCACCTACAAGCCCGAACGGCTCACGATGGAGCGGGGCGAGGCGTTCTTCACGCCATTGGACCGCATCGGCCAGCTCACGATGCGCAACCTCGACATCGTGGACACGCGCGAGAAGCTGATCCTGTACACGCAGACGGGGCTATTGCACGCGCCGAAGGACAACGGGGTGCCGCGTCTGCCGGCGGCGGGAGAGACGTCGTCGACTGAGTGATGGCGTGGAGGGGCTCGAACGACGCCTAGGAACTGCCGAGCGCCCGCAGGGCGCCCGGCAGTTCACGCAGGTGGGTGATGCGCGTCGCGTCGGTGTCGCGCGCATCGGCAGCGTCCGTCACCCACACCGCATGAAGACCGGCGGCACGCGCACCGGCGATGTCCTTGTCAAAGTTGTCACCGACGACCATGATCTGCTCGCGCGCGCAACCGCAGTGCGCAACGATGTATTCGAAGAACTCGGGCGCGGGTTTGCGATGGCCGACACGCCGGGCACAATAGATCTGATCGATGAACCGGTCGATGCCGCCCCGCTCGAGTGCGGCGCGGATCTGCGTGTCGTCCGACCGACCGGCATTGGTCGCGAGCGCGATCGTCCACGATGGGTGCAGTGCCGCGAGCACCTCCGCGGCGCCGGGCATGGTTTCCACGCGCGGCCACTCCGCCATCGGGCCGGTGCAACCCGGGATGTCGCGCATCAGGGTATCGCCCCAGTCGAAGACGACGCACCGCCGCCGCTCCATCGTACCTTCGTCGGTCATTGAATCCCCGAGTGGCTGTGCAGCGTACATTAATCACTCCCCTCACACCGGGCCTCCCGATGCGTCGTGCCGTCATCGCCCCCTCCGTGTTCCTCGTCGCGCTCAGCGGCGCGCCGCTGCATGCGCAGTCACTCCCGGCCAAGGCCGCGGTCGCACGCGTCGCGGACTCGCTCGCCAACGCCTTCCTCGCCGCGAAGGAATCACCGAGCGTCGCCATCGCCGTGATCCGCGGCGCCGACACGCTCGTGTTCGGCGCGTGGGGCAAGGCCGACCTCGAGAACGACGTCGCGGCCACGCCGACGTCGGTGTACCGCATCGGCTCGGTGACCAAGCAGTTCACCTCGGCTGCGGTGATGCAACTCGTCGAGAAGGGACTGGTGAAGCTCGATGCACCGATCGGCACGTACCTCGCAACACTTCCGGCCGAGTGGAAGCCGGTGACGGTGCGTCAGCTCCTGAATCACACGTCGGGGATCCCGAGCTACACCGACATCGGCGAAGCGTGGGCGCGGCGGTGGGGCGAGATCATGACGCCCGACACGCTGGTCGCGCTCACGGCGGGGAAGAAGATGGATTTCGCGCCCGGCACGTCGTGGCACTACAACAACACCGGCTACGTGCTGCTTGGCATGCTCATCGAGAAGGTGACCGGTCACGCGTGGGGCACCGAACTCGCCGACCGCTTCTTCACACCGCTCGGGCTCACCGCGACACGCAACTGCCTGAACGAGCCGCTCGTCACGCATCGGGCAGCGGGATACCAGAAAGCGGCGAACGGCTGGAGCAACGCGCAGTACCTCGCGATGTCGCAGCCCTATTCGGCCGGCGCCATGTGCTCCACGATCGGGGACCTCGCGACCTGGAACCGCGCGTTGCACGGCGGGAAGGTCGTGAGCGCGGAGTCGTACAAGCTCATGACGACTCCCGAGGGAGCCGCGGCCACCGCGGCGCTCAAGTACGGGTTCGGTCTCGGGCGCGACACCCTCGCCGGCCACCCCATCGTGACGCACGGCGGCGGCATCCACGGATTCATCACGGGCAATGCATGGGTGCCTGAGCTCGCGCTGAGCGTGACGGTGCTGACAAACAGCGGCGACGCGAAAGCCGATCAACTGCTCGCGCAGCTCGTGCGCGCCGCGGCTGGCGCACCCCTGAAGCAGCCGCCGAAGGCCGTCGCCGCGACGGCCGCTCAACGCGCGCATGTCGTGGGCAAGTACGCACTCAACCTGGGCGGGACGGTGCGCGAGTTCTCCGTGTTCGAGCGCGAAGGCGCCCTGTACGGTCAGCTCGAAGGGCAGAGCGCGATCCCTCTCAACTTCCTCGGCAACGACACGTGGGGAGCGAGCTTCGATGCCTCGCTGCGCCTGATCTTCGACGCCGCGGGCACAACGGCCTCGACGATGACGCTCAAGCAGGGCGGCGGCGAGTTCACGGGACAGCGAAAACCGTAGCCCGCGGCGGCCGCTGGACGGGCCGCGAGTCGGGTGATACCCTTTGGGGGTTACTTCCCCCTATCAGTCGACTCGTTGCCCACTCAGGACGCACTCGCCGCCGCCCTCGCCGACCGGTACCGCTTCGAGCGTGAGCTCGGTCGCGGAGGGTTCGCCGTCGTCTACCTCGCGCACGACCTTCGCCACGACCGTCCCGTCGCGCTGAAGGTCCTGCACGACGAGGTGGCCGCGAGCCTCGGCGCCGAGCGGTTCGAGCAGGAGATCAAGCTCGCGGCGCGGCTGCAACATCCGCACATCCTCGGCGTGTTCGACTCGGGGAGCGTGGAGGGGCGGCTCTGGTTCGCGATGCCGTTCATCAACGGCGAGTCGCTGCGCGACCGGCTCAACCGCGAGAAGCAGCTGCCCGTGGCCGACGCGGTGGCCATCGCACGCGAGATCGCCGACGGGCTGCACTGCGCGCACCAGAACGGCGTGATCCATCGCGACGTGAAGCCGGAGAACATCCTGCTCGCCGGCCGGCATGCGATCATCGCCGACTTCGGCATCGCGCGCGCGCTCGCGGGGAAGGCCGGGAGTCTCACGCAGACCGGTGTCTCCATCGGCACGCCGGGCTACATGAGCCCCGAGCAGGCGAGCGGCGAGCGTGACCTCGATGCGCGCACCGACGTCTATGCGCTCGCGTGCGTGCTGTACGAGATGCTCGCCGGCGAAGCGCCGCACAGCGGCCCCAACGCACAGGCCGTCATCGCGAAGACACTCAGCGAAGTGCCGCGCCCGATCAACACGACGCGCCCGGGCGTGAGCGCGATGCTCGACGGCGTGATCGCGCGCGCGCTGGCGAAGGTGCCCGCCGACCGATTCGCGACGGCCGAAGCATTCGGCGACGCCATCGGCAGCGCGACGGTCACGGTCACGTCGGCATCGTTCACGTTGCCGCACGCGACGGCACCGGTGAGCGCGCCGCAGCGCCGCGCCTTCCGGTCGCCGCTCTTCGTGGTGTTCGCGCTCGGCATCCTGCTCGGCGGCGGCGCGCTGTTCGCGTGGCGCTCGCGCGGCGGCGATTCGTCGGGGCGCGGGCTCGCCGTGCTGCCGTTCGAGAACGTCGGGGCCGGCGAGGATGCGTATTTCGCCGACGGCATCACCGAGGAGGTGCGCGGCAAGCTCACCTCCGTGCCCGGGCTGCGCGTGACAGCACGCACGAGCAGCAACGCGTACAAGGGCACCAAGAAGTCGCCGGTCGAGATCGGCGCCGAGCTGGGCGTGCAGTACATCCTCACCGGCACCGTGCGCTGGGAGAACGCCGCCGACGGCACGCGCCACGTGCGCGTGACGCCCGAGCTCGTGAGCGTGTCGAACGGCGCCACCACGTGGCAGCAGCCGTTCGACGAAGTGATGAGCGACGTCTTCAAGGTGCAGTCGGGGATCGCCGAGCAGGTGGCGAACGCACTCGGCGTGACGCTGGCCGCTGAGGTGCAGCAGAAGCTCAACGAACGCCCGACGAAGAACATCGACGCGTACCAGGAATACCTGCTCGGCGAGAAGGAGACGGAGGCGATGGCGCGCAGCGACGGACTGTCGCTGCAGAAGGGGCTGTCGCACTACGAGCGGGCGGTGGCGCTCGACACGTCGTTCGCTCTGGCATGGGCGCGCGTGTCGTACGTGTACGCGCAGAACTTCAACGTGAACCCGAGCGGCGACCTCGCGCAGAAGTGCGAGGAGGCCGCGCTGCGCGCGATGCGCCTCGCGCCGTCGGAGCCGCAGGTGCGGCGCGCCTACTCGCGCTACCTCCGCGTCGTCAAACACGATTTTCCCGCCGCGCTCGCCCAGCTCGATACGGCGCTGCTGCGCGACCCGAACAACGTGGACCTGCTGGCGAGCGCGTCGTCGGTGAACGCGCTCAATTCACGGTGGGACGCGGCAGTGGACGCGGCGAAACGTGCCGTCACGCTCGACCCGCGCAACGCGAACGCCGCCGACGCGGCGGCGCGCATCCTGCACGGCGTGCGCCGGTATCCCGAGAGCGATGCGTTCGCGGCGAAGGCGCTGGCGCTCTCGCCCGGGAACATCTCGTTCGCCGAGAATCGCGTGATCAACCACATCTCGATGGGTGATCTCGCGGCGGCGAAGGCGGACGTCCGTGCCGTACTCGCCAAGGGCGCCGACAGCACCGAACTGGCCGCGTTCTTCGCGCTCTTCCAGGAGATGCAGTGGGTGCTCGACGAGCCGCTGCAGCGCCGCATCGTCACGATGACACCCGCGCAATTCCGGAACAACCGTCAGCAGTGGGCGCTCAAGGTGGGGCGCACCTGGCTGCTCCTCGGTGACACGGCCCGCGGGCGCGCCTACGGCGACAGTTCACGCATCGTCGCCGAGGCGCAGCTGGCGAGTTACCCCGAGGATCCGCAGCTGCACGAACTGCGCGGCCGCGCGCTCGCGCTCATGGGCCGCTCCGCCGACGCGATCCTGGAAGCGGAGCAGTCACTGAAGATGCGCGAGACGGCGCTCGATGCGTCCACCGGACCGTACGTGCGCTATCAGGTGGCGCGCATCCTCATCCAGGCGGGCGCGCACGACCGCGCGCTCGAGATCATCGAGCCGCTGTTGACCACGAACTACGCCGACGCCACGCCCGCGTGGCTGCGGCTCGAACCGGTGTTCCGCCCGCTCAAGGGGAACGCGCGGTTCGAACGCCTCATCAAGCAGTGAGCCGCGCCGGCAGCTCCGCGACGAAGCGCGTCCCCTGCGCCTTATCGCTCTCGAACCAGACGCGCCCGCCCAGATAGCGTTCCGTGAGCAGACGCATCCCGTAGGTGCCGAGCCCACGGCTCGCGCCTTTGGTCGAGTACGAGCGCTGAAACACCTGCTTCTGCGCTGACTCGGGCATGCATCCGGGATTCCACACTTCGAACCGCACACGGTCCCCATGACGCACGGCGCGCACGCGCACCGTGGTGCCCGCGTCGACCGCCTCGAGCGCGTTCTTGAGCATGTTGCCGAGCACGCGGCCGATGAGCACGGGGTCCGTCTCGAAGAGGATGGTTTCTGCCTCGGGTTCCACGTCGATGGTCCGCCCGCGCGCCACGAGATGGCCGCTATAATGCGCGGCCACCGACTCGAGCACGCGTTGCGCGTTCAACGGTGCGACCGCGATCATGAGTTCGCCGCGCTCGGCCTGCGTCAGGCCGCGCTGCTGTTCGATCTCGTCCACCAGCGAGGCGCTCAGTGTCTCGAGCGTCTGCTGCATCGGCACGGCCTCGGCGGGCGTGGCCGAGCGGATGAGGCCCGTGAGTCCGCGGATGCCGCCGGCGGTGTTGAGCACGTCGTGGAAGAACATCGCTTCGAGCGCCTCGCGACGCTTCTCGTCGGCGATGTCGGTGACGCTCAGCAGCAGCAGTTCGTCGGGCCCGACCATGAACGGCTGTGCCGACACGCGGAGGTCGAGCTCACCACCCGCGGTCTCGGGGTTGATGCGGCATTCTTGTTCCGCAGTCTTTCCTTGCAGCGCGCTGGCTTGCACCTGCGCGGCGCCGCAGTACCGGCAGGAATCGGTCGTTCCGCAGGCATCGGCGGCGGCGTGGACGCAGTGCATGAGGTCGCCCGGCCGGCGGCCGAGGGCTTCGTCGAGCGAGTCGTATCCGAGATGCCGGAGCGCCGCGCGGTTGGCGTACACCGTCTGCCGCTGCTTGTTGAGGAGCAGCGTCATGCCGGGAAGCGCGTCGAGTGTGTGGACGAGCATCGGCGTGCCCATCACGCGGGCGTGCGTGGCGCGCACGTCGGCGGCCGGGGCGACGGCG
>CAIRBD010000612.1 GCA_903876745.1 uncultured Gemmatimonadota bacterium | reverse complement strand
GCGCCGAGCCGGGGCGCGACCCAGCGCCACGTGTCGCGGTCGGCGGACTTCTTCGCGAGGAGGTCGAGCGCCGTCCACAGCGCCGTGCCGTAGATGACGAGCGCGAGCGCGAGGTGCGCCGCGAGACGGTACTGGCTCACGTTCACCCGCTCGGTGAGCCCGCTCTTCACCATGTACCATCCCATGAAGCCCTGCATCCCCATGAGGACGAGCAGCGTCACGAGCCGTCCGCGCAGCGCGCGCGGGACCATCCCGCGCCACCAGAAGACCGCGAGGGGCAGCGCGAAGATCACGCCCACGAAACGCGCCCAGAACCGGTGGATGAACTCCCACAGGAAGATCGCCTTGAAGCTCGAGACGGTCATGCCGGCGTTCATCTCCGCGTACTGCGGGATCAGCTTGTACCGTGTGAAGGCGTCGTCCCACGCCTGAGCGGTGAGCGGTGGCACGATGCCGCTCACCGGCTTCCACTCCGTGATGGAGAGGCCGCTCTCGGTGAGGCGCGTGCCGCCGCCGATGAGCACGAGCAGAAACAGCGAGGCGGCCCACAGGGCCAGCCAGCGGCCGATGAGGCGCGGATGCTCGCGTGCGGCGGGCTCGGCGGAGCGATTGGGCATGTTCGGAATATGCGTGCCCGGTCGGCTATCGTGTACCGCATGCGCCCGCTAGGTTTTCGCCCCATGACCCTCCATCGCCTGACGCTCATCGCCGGCGTGCTGCTCCTGCCGGTCGCGCTCCACGCGCAGCCGTCCGCCACGCAGCGCGCGCCGCTCCCCGCCGCCGTCGCCGACAGCGGCGCGATCGACGGTGCGCCCTATACCATCGCCATCCCCAAGGACTGGAACGGTGGCCTCGTCGTGTTCACGCACGGGTACGAGATGAAAGGCGGCCCGCATTTCTCGAAGTCGGCCAACAACGGCAGTCTGCGGCAGCTCTTCACGGCGCGCGGGTTCGCGTACGCGGCGAGCGACTATCGCGCGCAAGGGTGGGCCGTGGGGGAGGGGATCGACGACACGGAGGCGCTGCGCCAGTACTTCGTGAAGACCTACGGCCGCCCCGACTCCACCTACATCGCCGGCCAGTCGATGGGCGGACACATCGCCATCGCCGCCTTCGAGGCGCACCAAGCCGACTACGTGGGCGCGCTCCCGATGTGCGGGCCCCTCACGCCGGCCACCGCGTTCTTCAACGAGGGGTTCTTCGAAGGACTGGTCGCGTTCGAGTACTTCTTTCCCAACGTGCTGACCAAGACGCCGCTCGGCCTCGCCGACCCCGCCGCGCCGCCGTTCGTCGCGGCGCCCGTGATCACCGCCGCGCTGCAGGCGAATCCCGCCGGCACGGCGGCGTTCGTGAAACGCTTCAATGCGCGCCCCGCCGATCTCCCCGGCGTGATGGCGTTCTACTACGTGATGCTGCACGAGATGGTGCAGCGCGCCGGCGGGTTGCCGCTCGACAACAGCGGCACGGTGTACCGTGGTTACGATGACGATGCCGCGTTCAATCGCGGCGTGCGGCGCTACACCGCCGCGCCCGCCGCGGCGGCATGGCTCCGCGAACGCGCCGCGCCCACCGGTCGCATCTCCAAGCCGGTGCTCACCATCACGACGACGCACGATCCCATCGTGGAGCCCGTCAACATCAATCGCTACGCCGCGATGACGGCGCTGCAGGGGAACGGCGACAAGTTCCTCGCCAAGTTCGTCGTCGCCGACGGCCACTGCGCGATGGGGCCCACCGCCATCGGCACGGCGTTCGATGAACTGCGCCATTGGGTCGCGACCGGCCAACGTCCCGCCGCCGGCGAGATCGCGCGATGACCGCCGCGCGGCGCGAAGCGCCCACGTTCTCCGTGAGCCGTCGATGAAGCACATCCGTGCCGCGGTGATGCCCGCGCCCAACGCGCCGCTCGAGTTGCGCGACCTGCCGTGGCCCGACCTCCAGCCCGGTGCCGCGATGCTGCGCACCCTCTACTCCGAAGTCTGCGGTACCGACGTGCACCTGCATCACGGCCGGCTCTCCGGCGTGCCGTATCCCATCATCCCGGGGCACGTGAGCATCGGGCATCTCGCCGAGATCCGCGGTACCGTGCGCGACATCGACGGCGTGCCCTTCAGCGAAGGCGACCTCGTCACCTTCCTCGACGTGCACGAGACCTGCGGCGCCTGCCACGAATGCCTCGTCACCAAGCAGACCACGCGCTGCCCGCACCGCAAAGTGTACGGCATCACCTACGGCGTGGCCGACGGCCCGCTCGGCGGCTGGGCCGATCACATCTGGATGAAACCCGGCGTGAAGCTGCTGCGCATTCCGACGGGGGTGGACCCGCTGAGCTTCATCGCCGGCGGCTGCGGTCTCGTGACGAGCGTGCACGCCGTGGAGCGCGCCGAGGTTCGGTTGGGTTCGTCAGTGGCAGTACTCGGTGCCGGCCCGGTGGGTCAGGCGGCGGCCGCGCTCGCGTCGCTCAGCGGCGCGCACCCGGTGATCGTGATCGGCGATCCCGAAGCGCGGCGCGACTTCGCCCTGCGGATGGGCGCCACGCACACCATCGGCCTCGATGTGCCGGCTGCGGAGCGCGCCGCGCAGGTGCGCGCCCTCACGGGCGGCCGCGGGGTGGACATCGTGATCGAGGCCGCCGGCGACCCGCGCGCGGTGGGCGATGCACTCGACCTCGTGCGCGACGGCGGCCGCGTGGTGATCGCCGGACAGTACACGGACGGCGGCGACACGCCCATCAATCCGCACCGGCAGATCAATCGCAAGCACGTGGAGATCCGCGGGTGCTGGGGGTGCGACTACTCGCACGTGCACCGGGCGCTGCAGGTGTTGAGTGTGCAGGGTAGAGGGCTGCCCTGGAGCGATGCCGTGAGCGCGACATACTTGCTCGCGCGGGCAGCGGAGGGGCTCGAGGCGGTGGCGCAGCGGCGGGTGGTGAAGGCCGTGATCGAGCCGAGCCGCAACGACTAAATACGTTGACGGTAAACCGTTAACCGTTAACGGGTTACCGTCAACGTCAGTAGTCGTTATCTCTTGACGATCGCCCCATCGATGAACCCGCGCAGATCCTCGCGAAGCTTCTTCATCGACGCCGCATCGATGTACATCATGTGCCCCGCCGTGAAGTGGTCCGTGTGGATGCGTGAGGCGCGCACCTTGGGCTCCACCGTCATGTGGTCGAGTGTGTACTGCACCGCCCAGTACGGCGTGGCCATGTCGTAGTAGCCCATCGCCACGAACAGGTGCATGTCGGGGTTCTTCGCGAAGGCGCGTTCCAGACTCGGCACCACGTTCGGGAACGTCCCCTCGTCGTACCGCCAGCGGCCGATGCCGCCGCCGAGGATGTAGTAGAGATTGTCGTTCTTGTAGCCCAGCTCGCGGCGCACGTAGTCGTTGAGCACCGGCGTGAACGAGTTGCGGATGCTCGCGTCGCTCGGATCGAAGCTCGTGCGTCCCGCGAGCGGGTCCTGCATGTATGACGTGAGCCGGCTGTCGAGACGCCCGCTCTGCTGGCGCTTGTCGCGCAACAGCTCCGTGCTGAAGCGACCGAGGTCGATGCGCAGGTCGGAGTCGGTCACGAATTGCTCGCTCACCCCGATGTACCGCGCGATCTTCGCGACGATCGCCTTGCGTTCGGCGGCGGTCATCGCCTCGCCCTTCATGAGGGCCGCCGCGTATTCGCCAGAGGCGAACTGCTCCACGCCCTTCGCGAAGTCCTCCACCGACAGCTTCTGCAGGTCGGGCGCCACCTTCTTGTGGTAGTACGCCGTCATCGCGAAGCTCGGGAAGAACCCGACGTACGCGATGTCGTTGCCGCGGCTCGGCCGCGAGTTCTCGAAGTTCAGCACGGCGCTCAGCAGCACCACGCCATTGAGGGCGATGCCGTTGTCGGTGAGGTAGCCCGAGAGGTGTGCGGCGCGCGTCGTGCCGTAGCTCTCGCCGGCGATGAACTTGGGGCTCGACCACCGCTCGTTGCGCGTGAGGTACATCCGGATGAACTCGGCCACCGAACGCATGTCTTCGTCGAGTCCCCAGAACTTGGCGCCGTTCTGCGGCGTACTCGCGCGGCTGTAGCCGGTGCCCACGGGGTCGAGAAAGACGAGATCGGCCTGGTCGAGCAGCGTGTTGGGGTTGTCCTTGTACGTGTACGGCGGCGGCGGGTTGGTGCCGTCGGCGTTGAGCGCGACGACTTTGGGGCCGAAGGCGCCCATGTGCAGCCACACCGTCGCCGACCCCGGGCCGCCGTTGAAGATG
>CAIRBD010000611.1 GCA_903876745.1 uncultured Gemmatimonadota bacterium | reverse complement strand
CGCCGTCGAGCGCGGCGATCAACCCCGTGAGCGAATGCCAGGCGTCCTCGCAGACGAGCATCGCGGCGCGCCCCCACGGCGTGTCGAATGCCTGCACACCGTATCCGCGTTCGACGAACCGTTCCTCGTCGAACATCCCGTACGTCGGCAGGAAGTTCTTGCGATGCAGGTGCACGATCTCGGGCGTCTCGCCGAGCCGCACGTACATCGCGGCGTTATGGAGATTGCCGCCGTGCTTCTCGTAGAAGCCGATGATGACGTCGATCGGTGCCGTGCCCCCCGACGCCTCGCGATAGGCCGCGTTCAGTCGGTCGGCCACCTCGCCGGCCGACAGCGCCACTTCACGGACCCCGCCCTCCACGAAGTAGCCAGAGAGCACCGTCTCGGCGAACTGCACCACGTGCGGGCGCGGCGTGAGCGTGGCGGCCTGCGCCACCGCCTCGCCGGCGCGGCGGATGTTGCCCGCGACGTCCCCTTTGCGGGGGCGGAACTGGGCGATGGCGAAGTGCAGGAGCGACATTCGTTAAAGCTCGCACCCGCGGGCCGTGCCGGGCAACGTCATCCGGGGTACAATTCGAGACTGATGCCCGGCTCCCTGCTCCGATCCCACGTCCTGCGCCTCGCGGCGGCCCTCGTCGCCGTGCCCGGCACGGTGCTCGCGCAACAGCCCGCGGCGGCGCCGGCCAAGTCGGAGGCCTGGCAGATCGTTGCGCCGTCGCAGTCGTCGCTGGTCTTCGCGCGCGACGGGTCGTTCATCGGGGAGATCGGCCGACAGTGGCGCACGAGTGTCTCCATCCGCACGCTGCCGAAGTATCTGCCGCAGGCCTTCATCGCCGTCGAGGATCATCGCTTCTACCAGCACAACGGTGTGGACGTGGTCGGCATCGCCGGGGCCATCAAGGACAACATCCTTGGCGCGTCGCGCGGCGCGAGCACCATCACGCAGCAGCTGGTCGGCAACATGCACCCCGACCTCGTCGACCGCCGCGACAAGAGCATCGCGCGCAAACTGCGCGAGCAGGCCGCGGCGCGCGAGATGGAGCGTCACTACAACAAGGAACAGATCCTCGAGGCGTTCCTCAATCAGATCGACTTCGGTCACGGTTGGTTCGGCATCGAGTCGGCGTCGCGGCATTACTTCGGCAAGTCCGCCGCGCAGCTCAGCATCGCGGAGGCCGCGTCGCTCGCCGCGCTCCCGAAGGGCCCGGCCATCTACGATCCCGCGAAATATCCCGATCGCAACAGGAACCGGCGCAACGCCATCCTCGACCTGATGGTCGGACAGAAGTTCCTGGCGCGCGCCGAGGCGGATGCGGCGAAGGCGCAGCCGCTCGTCACGGCGCCCGCGGGGGGCATGTCGGCGCCGTCTCCGTACTACCTCGACGTCGTGCGGTCGCTGGCAGAGCGAGCGGGGATCCCCGTCACGCAGGGCGGCTATCGCATCTATACAGCGCTCGATCCGCTGCTGCAGCGGTCCGCGGTCACGGCACTCGCCGAAGGCACGGCCGCCGTCGAGGCGCGTCCGGGCTACCGCAACCCGACCCTCGCCAATCACGCCAAAGGGAGCACGGAGTACCTGCAGGGCGCCGTGGTCGCCATCGACCCGAGCACCGGCGATGTGCGGGCCCTCGTCGGCGGCCGCAACTATCAGGAATCGCCGTTCGACCGCGCCGTGAACGGTCTTCGCCAGCCGGGGTCGAGCTTCAAGCCGTTCGTCTACGCGCGCGCCATCCTCGATTCGCTGCCGCCCAACGCGATCGTACCCGATACCTCGCTCGAGATCCCGCAGGTCGACGGCTCGCTCTACAGGCCGCGCAACGACGACGGGGAGTTCCTCGGCAACATCACGCTGCGCCAGGCCATCACGCGCTCGCGCAACCCGGTCGCCGTGCAACTGTGGTTGCGCAGCGGCGCCGATTCCGTGATCGCGCTCGCGCAGCGATTCGGCATCTCCACCGCCATCCGGCCGTATCCCTCGAGCGCCATCGGCGCGTCCGAGGTGCATCCCATCGAGTTCGTGGCCGCGTACACCGCGTTCGCGAACCTCGGCACGCCGGTGGAGCCGCGCTTCGTCTACCGTGTGGAAGACCACAACGGCCGCACCGTGTGGGGGCAGCCGATCCGCACGCTGCCACCGGCGCTCGACCCCGCTACAACGTTCATCGTGCGCGACATGATGCGTGACGTCGTCGAACGCGGCACGGCCACGGCCGTGCGCCGCTACATCCCGCGCGACGTCCCCGTGGCCGGCAAGACCGGCACCACGAACGACAACACCGACGTCTGGTTCGTCGGCGTCACGCCGGACATCGTGGCCGGCGTCTGGCTCGGTCTCGATCATCCGCGGCCCATCGCCGAGCGTGGCGTGGCCGGCGGCACGCTCGCCGCACCCATTTTCAGCCAGATGCTGCTCCGGGCGGGGCTCATCCATCCCACGGGCACGTGGCCCGTACCGCCTGGCGTGGTAACCGCCGAGTTGGATCGCGAGACGGGCCGGTTGTCGGAACCCTCCACTCCTGTCGAACGGCGCTACAACGAGTACTTTCTCCCTGGGACCGAGCCGGCGGCGTTGCGCGTCGATGCACGGCGGCTCTTCACGCTCGGCCCCATCACGTTCTAGCCCCTCGCGCGATGTCATTCTCACCGCTGCAAAAGCTCAGTGTCGGCACGGGAATGGCGCTCACCGTCCTTGCCGTGGTCGGCCTCACGACGTTCCTCGGCATCTCGCAGATGATCGCGAGCGAGACGCAAGTCGCGAACACCAACGCGGCCATCGCCAAGCTCGACCGTGTCGTCACGCGCACGCTCGATGCGGAGAACGCGCAGCGCGGATTCATCAGCACGGGCAACGAGTCCTACCTCGAGCCGCTCGACTCGGCGCAGAGCGACGTCGAGTACGCGCTCGACTCGCTGCGTGTGCTCACGGAGGATGACCCCGACCAGCGGCGCAGCCTCGAGCAACTCGCACCACTCATCTCGCGGCGGTTTCTCGACGTGCGCGCGGCGATCGCGCAGCGCCGGCGCGGCGCCGGCGCGAAGCCCGACAACCTCCTCGCTGCCGAGACCTCGGTGCGTTCTCGCGCCGGCGCGGGACCGATCGCGAGTCGCATGCGGGACGAGGAGATGCGCGTGCTGGGTGAGCGCACGCGTCACATGACCGATTCGGGCAAGAGCGCGCGTCGCTTGGTGCTCACCGGATCGATGCTCGCCGTGTTGCTCGCGCTCGTCGCCGTGCAGCCCATGCGTCCGACCGTCGCGCGCCGGCTCTCGGAGCGCATCTCGCAGGCGCTCACCGCCCCCGAACTGCGCCTGACTCGGGAGGAGGCCGAACGGTACGCGGGCAACCGACTCCGACGGCTCGAAGAGCTCGTGGTCGCCTTCCACGACCCATCGACGGCGGACGAAGTGGCGAAGCTGCTCCTCCAGAAGGGCGCACCGCCGTTCGTCGCCAGTCTCGGCATGGTGGTGCAACGCCGGGGCGAAGGGTATCAGGTGTTGCGCGTGCTCGGGCGGTCCGTGCCGGCGCTGCGCGACGGAGTCGACCTGCCGGCGGATTTCACGGCCCCCATCGCCCAAGCGGAACAGACGGGCGAACCCGTTGCTGTGGAGTCACCAGACGAACGCGCGCGGCTCTTCCCGGCGCTCGCGCCGTTCTCGGACGACGGCTCGACGGACGGCGCATTCATCGCTGCCCCGCTACTCGGTCGTGACGGCGTGCATGGCGTCGTGCTCCTTGCGTTCGCCGCACCACGGGTGTTCGGCGATGACGATCGCGCCTATCTTGCCACGTTGGGCCGCCTCGGCGGCATGGCCCTCGCACAACGGGCCTCCTGAACATCAGCGCTGCGTCGCGGTTCTTTTCTCTGAGGGAGTACACGATGATGCCAGCCGTCCGCCGTTTCGCGCTCGTCCTGTCGGTCGTTGCGGTGGGCGCTTGCAGCAAAGGTGATTCCACCGCACCGGCCGCAAAGCCGGCGACCGTCGCCAACAGCGCCACCACGGTACCGACCGCTACGGTCGGCACGGCGCTGGCGACGGCACCGACCTTCGTGGTGCGCGACGCGAGCGGCAACGCGATGACGGGAGTCGCCGTGACCGTCGCGGTGACGGGCGGCGGCGGCACGCTCACCGGTGCGCCGACCACGACGACCTCGGGTGCGACGCCGGTGGGCACCTGGACGCTCGGCACGACGGCGGGTGCGAACACGCTCACGGTGACGGTCGCGGGCCTCACGCCGCTCGTCATCAGTGCCACGGGCACGGCCGGCGCGCCGAGCAAGATCGCGGTGGTCAGCGGTGGCAACCAGACCGCGGCAGCTCTCGCGGCACTCGCGTCGCCGGTCGTCGTGAAGGTCACGGACCAGTTCGGCAACGGCGTCGCCGGACAGCCGGTCGTCTTCACCGTCACCGCGGGAGGCGGCGGCCTCGGGGCCAGCGGCAACACGACGAGCGATGCCAGCGGCAACGCGACGTCGCCGTCGTGGGTGATGGGGAAAACCAACGTGCCGCAGACGCTCACGGCGACGTCGGGCACGGCATCCGCGAATGTCGCCGCGGGCATCACGACGGCCTACACCATCGACATCCGGTACTATGGCGGTACGCCCGACGCGAGCATCCAGGCCGCGTTCACCACGGCTGCGGCGCGCATCACCGCGATGGTGTACGGTCAGCTCTCGTCGGTGCCTATGGCAGGATTCAATCCCGATCTTCCGTCCCCTCAGGGGTGCGGCACTACTGGCGTCGGCCTGATGAATGAGACCGTCAGCGGTCTCGTCATCTACGCGAACGTCGGTCCCATCGACGGCCCCGGCAAGATCCTCGGGCGCGCTGGTCCGTGCGGCATCCGCAACTCCACAAAGCTCACGGTGGTCGGCGTCATGCAATTCGACGTCGCAGATTTGCAACTGATGCAGACCAACGGCATCCTCAACGACGTCGTCACGCACGAGATGCTGCACGTGCTCGGCTTCGGTTCGCTCTGGGATCCGTCATTCAAGAACCTCATCGCGAATGCGGGCACGGCCAACACCGGGTTCACCGGCGTGCAGGGCATCGCGGCCTGCCAGGCGCTGCCGGGTGCGACGGCGGCGAAGTGCACGCCCACCATCCCGCTCACGTATGGCGTGGGCGCCGGCAGCGACGACTCCCACTGGCGCGAACAGGTGTTCGGCAACGAACTCATGACGCATGCCATCAACACGGCGCCGAACCCGCTCAGCGGCATGACCATCGGTTCGCTCGCCGATCTGGGCTACACGGTGAACATGAACGTCGCCGACACGTACACGATCCCGTCGGCGGCCATCGCGAGTCTGCAGGCGCTGCGCAGCGCGCAGG
>CAIRBD010000610.1 GCA_903876745.1 uncultured Gemmatimonadota bacterium | reverse complement strand
GGGCGTGATCGACGCCGACGTGGGGATCAATTTTCCCGACTTCCGGGCGTCGGAGCGCACGTTCCAGCTGTTGAGCCAGGTGGCGGGCCGCGCAGGGCGGGGGCCCAAGGGCGGACGCGTGATCATCCAGACGCGATTGCCGTCGCACCACGCCGTGCGATGCGCGGTGACGCACGATTACGCGGCGTTCGTGGCAGAAGAGCTCCCCGGGCGGCAGGAGCCGGCCTGGCCGCCTACCACACGGCTCGTGAACGTCGTCTTCAGCGGCACCGAGGAGCAGGCCACGCTCGACCTCGCCGACGCGGCGGCGGCGTGGTTCACGGCGGCGCTCGCGGGGGTCGCGCCCGGCGCCGTGGAGGTGATCGGGCCGGCGCCGTGCCCCATCGAGCGCATCAAGGAACGGTTCCGCTGGCACTTGGTGCTCCGGAGCGCGCACGCCGGCCTCGTGACGCGGCTCGGCCGGCGCTTCCTGACGGGCTTCGAGGTCCCCGGGCGGGCCGACCTGCGGGTGACCTTCGACCGCGACCCCGTCTCCCTGATGTAACGGTCTCCCGGGGTTGTGACCCAGGTCACGGTAGTGACGGGATCAATAGTTGATAGGTAAACTATTGGTAACCCCATTACTGGTAGTCCTTACCCCCGGGAGGTCCCATGAATGTTCGACGCTTGGCCGGCGCGCTTGCCGCGGCCCTGCTGTTCACCACCGCGTGTGGCGGCGGAGGCGGCGGCAGCAGCTCGCCGACCAGCCCCACCAATAACAACGGCACGGGCACGGATCCGTACGGCAATCCCACCACGCCCGCGGCTCCGGCGGCCAATCAGGTCATCGCGACCGCCAGTTCCGCGTTCAACCCCCTGACGATCACCGTGACCAAGGGCACCGACGTGACGTTCACGTTCGAGAGCGTCACGCACAACGTCGCGTTCGACGCCGTCAGCGGGGCGCCGGCGAACGTCGGCAACACGACGAACGCATCCGTCATCCGCACCTTCGCCACGGCCGGCTCCTTCGGCTTCCAGTGCACCCTGCACGGCGGGATGCGCGGCACGGTGGTGGTGAACTAGCGCGTCGGCACACCGAGGAAGCGTCCGCGGGGTAGCGGGCGTGCGGGCGGCCGGCCTATGGGGGGCTCCGTCAGCACGAACGTCATCCCGCGGCGCTCTTTTCGGGGGCTCTCGTCGCTCCCTCCGAGGGGCGCGCGTCCTTATCTTTCTGCGATGGCGCACCGGTCTGCAGGTTCCTTTGTACGCGGTCGCACGCGATGAACGACGTGCGCGCGCGATTCCTGAAGAGCATCCTCGAACAGCTCCCGGCGGAGCGCATCGTCGAGCTGCATTTCTTCACGCCCATCCGTCAGGGGCAGATCGAGACCGGCGTCGCGGTGATCGCGGCTGAGCCGGAGCGGCCGTTGCCGGTGGCAGTGGTGAGTGTGGAGGGGGAGGGAACCCCTCTTTCCACAGAGGACACAGAGGACACAGAGCACGCAGAGGACACGGAGGAACTCGTCGCCGCGGAGTACGCCGAGGACGACGACGAAGCGGCATCCGTCGACGATCTCACGGCGGAGGACGACCCCGAGGTCGAAGCCGTCCTCGATGATGAGACCGTTCTGGTGATCGAGGAGGCCGTGAGCGGGACCGCTGGTGAGTCGGCCGAAGCCGCTGTTCCCGCGAGCGACGACGACTCGCCCTACGCCGAAGGATCTGCGGCGTCGTTCGAGTCCGCTGCGGCACCCGCCGCCGCACCCGCCCCCCGCTTCGAAGTCATCACCGCCGTCTATCGCTGGACCCGCAAGGGTCCCGAGCGCGGCAAGTGGGAAGTGGATGTCACCACCGAGGCGGACGCCCCGCTCCCCACGGTCGGCACTGTCGTCAAAGGCGTGCATGACCGCGCCGGCGAGGAACTCGAGCCGCAACGCCTCACCAACGCCGAACTGTTGACCCTGCTCGGCGAACCCACATGGCAGACGACGCCGTAGCCGAGCGCTTCCGCGCCTGGTTGCGCGAGCACAACCTGCCGGTCACCGCGCCGCGCATGGCGATCGCGGACGTGCTCCTCAACGCCGACCGCCACTACTCGGCCGAAGAGATCGAGGCCGAACTCACGCAGCGCGGCACGAAGGTCGGCACCGCCACGGTGTACCGCACCATCGACGTGCTCGTCGAGAGCGGACTCGTCGTGGAGCGCGACTTCGGCGAGGGGTTCCGCCGCTTCGAGCCCGCGCGCGACATCCCGCACCACGAACATCTGATGTGCTCATCCTGCGGCCGCGTGGAGGAATTCCGCGACGAACGGCTCGAGCGGATGACCACGCTCGTCGCCGAATCGCGCGGTTTCGCCAGGCAGCGTCACCGCCTCGTCATCTACGGCGTCTGCCGCGATTGTCAGCGCGGTTCCGTCTCCTGAGGACACTCACGTGACCGATGCATCGGGCGGGTTCGGACTCGCCATCGCCTTCAGCGCGGGGTTGCTCAGCTTCCTCTCGCCCTGCGTACTGCCGCTCATCCCGAGCTACGTCACGTTCATCACCGGGCTCTCGCTCGAGGACGTGACCAAGGCGCGCCGCACCGCGCTCATCCACTCGCTGCTCTTCATCCTCGGCTTCACGCTCATCTTCCTCGCCCTCGGCGCCACGGCGACGGCGGTGGGGCGGCTGCTGCTCGCCCAGCGCTTCTGGCTGAGCCGCATCGGCGGCGTGCTCGTGATCATCTTCGGCCTGTATCTGCTCGGCGTGCTGAACATCAACGCGTTCATGCGCGAGCGGCGCGTGCATCTGCACGACAAGCCGATGGGGTATCTGGGCTCGGTGGTGGTGGGCATCGCCTTCGGCGCGGGGTGGAGCCCCTGCATCGGGCCGATCCTCGGCGCCATCCTCACGTACACCGCCAGCGCCGCGGACTATCAGCGCGGGCTGGCGCTGCTCCTCGCGTACTCGATGGGACTCGCCGTGCCGTTCCTCGTCGCGGCGCTCGCCGTGAACTGGTTCCTGAATCTGTTCCAGAAGCTGAAGACGCAGATGGTGTGGGTGCAGCGCATCGCCGGCGTGATGTTGATCTTCGTGGGCGTGCTGATGATCACGAACTACATGACCATCCTGAGTTCCTGGATGCAGAACTACACGCCGGAGT
>CAIRBD010000609.1 GCA_903876745.1 uncultured Gemmatimonadota bacterium | reverse complement strand
GCAGGCGCTCCGACGGCGAGGCGTTGTTGAAGCCCTGGTACGGACCCGACGTCCAGTTGAACTTCGACTGGAGGAAGGTGCTCAGCGCGTCGAGGTCGGACTGGAGCACGCGCGTGGTGTTGCCGCCCACCGTCTGCCCGCCCGTGTTCGCGAGGAACGTCGTTCCCGGCACGGCGAGTTCGTCCTTCTCCCAGCTCGCGAAGAAGAAGAGCTTGTTCTTCAGGATCGGGCCGCTGAGGCGCAGACCGCGCTGATGGAACTGCTGCGGACTCGGCGTGAACGACACGCCGTCGATGTTGCTGCCCACGAAGCGCTGGTCGCGCGTGTTGTAGTACGTGGTGCCGGAGAACTCGTTCGTGCCGCTCTTCGTGACCGCGTTCACGCCGGCGCCGACGAACCAGCCCTGGCGCACGTCGTAGGGCGCGATGTTCACCTGGATCTGGTCCACCGCTTCCATCGGGATCGGCGACACACCCGTGCGGCCGCCGGGCTGCGTGGCCAGGCCGAACGAGTTGTTGAACGACGCGCCGTCGATCGTGATGTTGTTCAGGTGGCTGTCCATGCCCGCGAACGACGACCCCGACGACTGCGGCGTGAGGCGCGTGAAGTCGGTGAGGACGCGCGAGATGGTCGGGAAGGCTGCGATCGCCTCGGCGCTGACGCTCGTCGCCGCACCCGTGTGCGTCGAGCTGAACGTGCCGGCCTCAGCCGTCACCGCGACGGCCTGCAGCTTCACGGCCGCCTGCTGCATGACGAACTCGACGTCCGTGCCCAAGCCGAGCTGCACCGCCACGCCGTCCTTCGACTGCGCGGCGTACCCGATCATCCGAATCGAGACGGTGTAGGGCCCGCCGACGCGCGCGGCCGGGATATTGAACCGACCGTCGGCGCGGCTGAGCGCCGAGTACGTGGTGCCGGACGGCTGGTGCACCGCGGTCACGCGGGCGCCCGCCAAGGGGCCGGCGCCCTGCGTGGTCACCATGCCGGCGATCGAGCCGGTGGTCACCTGTGCAGAGAGCGCGGACACGCCGCTCAGACCGGCGACGAGCGCGAAGAGCAGGCGTAGCCAACGAACATTCAACTTCACGAGAGTGTCCTCGCGGCTTGGAGGGGGGCTTTTCTGGAAGTTCAGAAGTTACTCTTTTCCAGAGAAACTGCCAGTCCGGTTTGCTTTCCGGGACCGATGTGGCCGGACCGTGACGCGGCCGGCCGGGGCGACGCCGCCCCCGAGCTGGGCAGGGGGGGGTAAAAGGAGGGAGCCCGGGTCGCTTGCGCGACCCGGGCCCCCGACCTGCTTTGGCGCGATGGCGCCTTAGAACGAGTACTTCACCTGCATCTGCATGCGGTAGTTCGACGACGCATTCTGGTCGCTCGTGAACGTCTGCGTCGGGTTGAACGTGAACTTCGGGCGGGCGCCGGTCGCGCCGATCATCGAGCCCGTTTCCTTGGTGCTGTACGTGAGGAAGTTGCTGTTCGCGCCGGTCTGGCTGGTGAGCGAATACGCGCCCCACGCCGGGTTGATCAGGTTCGCCAGGTTGAACACGTCCCACTGGATGGTGAAGTTGTTCAGCTGCGAGGTGCGGGCCCCGCTCCAGACGCCGCCGAACAGCGAGCCGAGGCGCTGGCGGACCGAGAGGTTCACCGTGTGGTGGAACGGCTCGGTGCAGGTGTTGCGCTGCATGATCGAGCCGGCCTGGTCCTTGAGGCACTTGTGCGCGTTGATGAAGGTCTCGAGCGCATTCTGCTGCTGGACCACCGTCGCCGTGCTGTTGGCCACGAGGATGATCTCGCTCGAGTCCCGCACGTTCTTCGGGATGTAGACGGCGTCGTTCGACGTGCTGCCGTCGCCGTTCAGGTCGTTCGTGTAGATGTAGTGGAACCGCTGGCCGCTCTCGCCGATGTAGATGACCGAGATGTCGGTGCCCGTCGGCTGGAACGTGTACGTGCCGTTGAACACGATGCGGTGCGGGGTCTCGAAGATCGAGTGGCCGACGTCCTGCACGCTCTGGGCGACCGTGCCGTACGACTTGCCGAAGTTGTACTGCGACGACGCCGTGGACGACGTCAGGCTCTGCACGTCGCGGACCACCGAGTACGTATAGAAGAGCGACGCCTCGAAGTTGTCGGCCCAGCGGCGCGTGAGGCCGGTGGTGAGCTGGTACGCGTAGTCCTTGCTGGAGTTGCTGATCTCGTACACGGCCTTGCGGGAATACCCGCCGACGACCGTGCCGGTGGCGCTGATCGTGCCGCCGATCGTGACCGGCGCGCCAGGCGACGGGCCGTACATCACGCGGCCGTGGGCGTCCGTACCCTGCGGGCCGGCGAGCGCGGCATTCTGGTAGAACAGCTGATTGAGGCCGAGCGTGTAGAGGCCTTCCACCGTCCAGACCCACCCCTTCGAGAGTTCGCGATCGTAACCGAGCGTGAAGCGCCCGCTCATCGGGAACTTGAGGTTCTTGTCGGCGTAGTCGATCTCACCCGTCGCGCTGGCCGAGGCGGCCGCGCCGCCGGCGCAGGCCGTCGGCGGGCTGCTGACGGCCGCCGCGTTGAAGGCGGGCGCCTTGAACGCGCCGCTGGTGGCGCTGCACGTGAGCTGGTTGTAGCCCGAGAGTCCCGAGTTCTGGAACGAGTTCGAGAGCCACACGAACGCCGGCTGGCCACCGAAGAGGCCGTAGCCGCCGCGCAGCTGGTTCACGCCGTTGCCGGTCACGTCCCAGTTGAATCCGACGCGCGGCGAGAACTCCCAGTTGCCGCTCGGCACGCCGGTGGTGTTGATGTGCAGCGTGTCGGACACGCCCTGGTTGAACGGCGGCTTGTCGTCGAAGAACGAGGCGTCGGCGCGCACACCGTAGTTCACGGTGAGGCGGTTCGTGGGCGTCCACTCGTCCTGGAGATAGAAGCTGTGCGTGCGCTGACGGAACCGGACCGCACCGTCGACCGTGCCGGGGGCCGGGACGCCGACGTTGTACGACCACGCCTGCGGCTGGCCGCCGCAGTTGGCGCAGGTGCCGGCGAGCGAGTCGAGCGAGCGGAACTGCCAGTACCCCGAGCGGTTCTGCCCGAAGAGATTGCGGATCTTGTACCACTGGTTCTGCGTGCCGATCGTGATGCGATGGTCGGCGCCCACGGGCATCACGAAGTTCTCGGTGATCTCGTAGACGTCCTGGTCGAGCTGGTTCGCCTGCGACGAGCGCTCGGCGCCGGTCGTCAGCGTGATCGTGCCGCCCGCGCCCACCTGCGCGCCGACCATCGGCGTGGAGCCCGGGACGAACGTCACGCGCGCGTCGCGGATGTGCGTGAGGCCAAGATACAGCTCGTTGTACGCGCCGCTGTTGAACGCGCTCTTGAGCTGCGCGACCCACGCGCTCTTGTCCGACTTGAACGTGTAGCCGTTGTCCGTCATGGCGAACGTGCCGCCGCCAAGGCCGCGACCGAAGTTGTCCTGGTCGGCGTGCCCGTAGTTCTCGCGGAGCGTGAGCGTCGAGTTGTAGGGCAGCCCGTGGATGTCGATGCGCGCGAAGACGTTCGTGAGCGGGTTGGTGTTCGACCGCGGTGCGCCGCTGCCCACCGCGAAGCCGAGCGGGTTCAGCAGACCCTGCAGCCGCGTCACGTCGGAGGCGGCCGGCACCTGCGACGTCGTGAACGGTCCACCCACGAAGGCGCCGCTGGCCGGGTTGCCCTGCGACTGGAACTCGGGGTTGATGAAGAAGAAGACCTTGTCCTTGATGATCGGGCCGCCGAGCGTGAAGCCGCTCTGCGACTGACGGTACCAGCCGAGGTAGCTCTGCCTGCGGGTCCACGACGAGTCGCGGTACACGCCGTAGGCGCTGCCGAAGAGCGTGTTGCCGCCGCTCTTCGTGATGGCGTTCACGAGCAGGCCCGAGAAGTTGCCGTAGCGCACGTCGTACGGCGACAGCAGCACCTGGTACTGCTTCACCGACTCGATGCCGATCGACTTGCCGCCGGCCTGTCCGCCCGGCTGGCCGGTGGAGCCGAGACCGAAGAGATCTTTCTCGGTGGAGCCGTCGATCTGGATGTTGTTGTAGCGGTTGTTCGCGCCGCCGCCCGACATGCCCGGGCCGGAGTTCGAGACCTGCGGCGTGAGCTGCATGAAATCCGTGAAGTTGCGATTCAGCGTCGGCAACCGGCGCATCGAGGAATCCGTGACGGTGGTGCCGGCGCCGGTCTTCGATTGCGTGATGATGGGGTCCGTCTGCGCGACGATCTGTTGCGCGCTGAGGACGACCGCCTGACTCTTGAGCGCGATGTCGGCACGCGTCGTCTGACCGACGGTCACCGTCAGGTCGCTCTTCGTCTCGGGCGCGAAGCCGATGCGCTTCACGGTGACGGTGTAGCCCGACCCGACTTCGAGGCCGAGCACGGTGTAGCGACCGTCGGTGTTGGTCGAGGCGAACCGGACGAGGCCGGTCTCCTTGTTGTTCACCTGTACCTGCGCCGCGCCGACGGGGATGCCCGTCGCTTCGGTGACACGTCCGGCAATCGTGCCGGTGGTCACCTGTGCGCTGACGCCCGACGCAAACGCCGCGACGCCGACGAACGCGGCGACGAGCCGTGCGGTCCAACGGATCATGTGCATGGGAAGAATACCTGAGTTGGAAAGGGGTGGCCTTCTGCGTTGCAATTTACCTCGGAGGAGCGCGGAATCAACGAGAGGAATTGCAAAGGTCCGGTCACGCGCGAGCGGCGTGACCGGACCCTTTAGTAATACCTTGCGAAAAACTCGCGTGTCACCGCTTTTTGCGGCCCACCGTGAGATAGTACACCGGTATACCGGTTGCTACCATCGCGAGCACGATCAGCGTCGGCCAGCGACTGTCAGGCTGCACGAGCGCGTTCCCCAACAGATACAGCACCGAGGCGATGAACAGCAGCGGGACGAACGGATAGAGCGGCACACGGAAGGTCGGCGAGTAACCGGGCT
>CAIRBD010000608.1 GCA_903876745.1 uncultured Gemmatimonadota bacterium | reverse complement strand
TCGCCGATGCTCGTGGGCGCCGAGCGACCGACGGAGATGTGGATCGCGCCCACGGGCACGCGCGCCGGCGACTTCACGGCCCGCCACGTCGGTGCGTTGCCGTCGAACGCCGACGCGCGCACCGATGTGTCATTCACACCGTTCCATCGCACGCATCGGCGGCGCTACAGCATCTATCACGATGTGCTCAACGACAAGGAGTTCGCCGCGCGCGTGGCGACCTACTCGGCGGAGCTGGAGCGGTTGAAGCGACTCGATCACGCGACCGTGTCGAGCATCGCCGTCGGCGACCGGCAGGCGGAAGCCGCCGCGAACTACAAGAGCGAGCCGGCCGATCGCCGCGCCGAGCGGAACGAGGGGCGTTCGGCACGTGGCGGCACGGGGTGGTTCTCGTACGATCTAATGGTGGAGCCCACGTCGGAGACGGCGCTGGTCGTGACGTACTTCAATGAACTCGGCCTGCCGCCGACCGGCGGTGACTTCGAGGTGAAGGTGGACGGGACGACCGTGGCGAAGTTCACGCCGAACGCCGCGGCGATCGGGTTGTACGACGCGACATACGCGGTGCCGATGGAGCTGATCACCGGCAAGGCGCGGATCACGGTGCGGTTCGACGGCGGGGCGAAGGGGCGGATCGCGCCGGTGTATGGAGTGCGGGTGGTGCGGGTGAAGGATCTGCGGTAGGTGGCCGATACACGAACCGGTGTATTGCGCGCGTTCGGAACCTACGAGGGGTGAATCATCACGGCTGGTGACTTCTCCTCACAGCGCCAGCGCCAGACGCAACCCGTCGTCCACCTGCCGCATCAGCGTCGCGCTCAGCGCCCGCACCCGTTCCCTGAGCACGCGGCGATCGAGCGTGACCACCTGCGTGACGTTCCCCACCGAATCACGCGGCAGCCCCGATGCGCGCGCCGGTACCAGCACGTTGCCCGGCGCGTCGAGAAGACGCGGGTTCGACGTCAGCGCGACCACCGTCACCGTGCCGAGCCGGCTGCGGTTGAATGCATCGTGTTGGATGACGAGCACGGGGCGCCGAAACCCCGGCCCCGCCCCGACCGGGTCGGGGAGCTCCGCCCACCAGATCTCGCCGCGTGCGATGTCCACGGCGCGCTACCAGTCTTCGCGGACGAGCAGCTGCGCCTGGGCAGCGGCAAAGGCGGGATCGAAAGACCCCTCTTCACGCGCGTAGACCACGTTCAGCCGTTGCGTGAGCCGGTCGGCGCGGTGCCTGGCGACGAATTCCGCGAGGGCGCGGGCGTAGAGCTCGCTGCGGCTCACGCCGAGGCGCTTGGCGAGGGTGTCGCCGGACTTGAAGAGGGCGTCGGGGAGGGAGATGGCGGTTTTCATACCGCAGTATACCGCTGGTTATACCGTGCCGTCCAGCCCGGACCACCCCTCGACGGATCGCGGCATGCCGCGCATCTTTCCGTGTCCCCTTGGTGTCATCCCCCCGTCGACCCAGCGCATGCTCCCACTCCTCCTCGCCGCCCTCTCCCTCGCGGCCGCCGACACCACCGACTACCTGATCCTCAATCACAATCGCCCCGCCGGCGCCATGCGCGTCGTCGCCGCGGGCGATTCAGTGACGGTGCGCTTCGACTACCAGGACCGCCAGCGCGGCCCGCACACGCTCACCACCTACCACCTCGGCCCTGACGGCGCCGTGCGCCGCTTCGAGGTGACCGGTACGAGCAGCGGAGTCGTGAGCGGATCGCCGGCCTTCGAGTCGTTCAAAGTGGATGGCGCCACGGGCAGCTGGCACACCGCCACAGACTCCGGCTCGGCGCCGCTCACCAACGCGCCGCTCTATCTGCCGCAGACGGCCAATCCGTACGACGCCGCATTCCTCGCGCGCACGCTGCTCCGCAGGGCGAGTCACACGGCACCGCTCCTGCCCGTGGGCACCGCACGCGCCGACGTCGTCGCCGACACCACGGTGCAACTCAACGGCACATCGCAGCGTGTGCGCATGGTCGCGCTGGATGTCGGCAGCATGGAAGCCGGCGTCGTCTGGCTCGACGCCAACGACGCCATCTTCGCGAGCGACGCCGGCTGGTTCATCACAGTGCGCAAGGGCGCCGAGGGTGCGCTGCCGCTGCTCCGCGCTATCGAAGGCCGCTGGCACGATCAGCGCTCGGCCGCACTCGCGGCGAAGCTCGCGCCCACGCACGGCGCCGATGTGGTGATCAAGAACGGCGACGTGTTCGACAGCGAACGCGGCGTGATGATGCCGCGCACCACAGTGCTCATCCACAACGATCGCATCACCGCCGTGGGCCCCGATGCGTCAATCAACGCACCGAAAGGCGCGACGGTGATCGACGCCACCGGCAAGAGCATCATCCCCGGCCTGTGGGACATGCACTCGCACCTGCAGAAGCAGAGCGAGATGAGCGACGGCGTGATGCAGCTCGCGTCGGGCGTCACCACGCTGCGCGACCTCGCGGCCGACATCGATGACGCCGTGTCGCACCGCGACCGCGCCGACCGCGGCACACTGCTCGCGCCGCGCAGCGTGCTCGCCGGCTTCATGGAAGGTCCCGGCCTCTGGGCCGGCCCCACCGGCACGCTCGTGCGCACCGAGGACGAAGCGCGCACGTGGATCGCGCGCTACGACTCGCTCGGCTACAAGCAGATCAAGCTGTACAACCTCATCCATCCCGATCTCGTCCCCGTGATCGCGGCGGAGACACACAAGCGCGGGATGCGGCTCAGCGGGCACGTGGCGCGCGGGCTCACCGTGCCCGCCGCCGTCACGCTCGGCTACGACGAGATCCAGCACATCCCGTTCCTGGTGGAGACGTTCTATCAGGACTCGCTCTACCTGCCCACGATGCGCGCGTATTCGCAGGTGGGCGCGCGGATGGCGCCCGGTTTCGACACCGAAGCGCCGCGCATGACGGAGCTCATCGACTTCCTCAAGCTGCACAAGACGGTGATCGATCCCACGCTCGGCGCGTTCCACACGCCGGTGCCGCTCGCCGATGGGAGCGACGCGGTGATGGGGCGCACCATCGCGTGGCTGCCGCCCGTGGCACAGCGCGCGATCGCGCGCGCCGAGCCAGATACACCGGAGGCGGTGGCACGCGCGAAGGCGCAGGACGCGACGTACGCGCGCATCGTGAAGCGGTTGTACGACGCGGGCGTGACGATCGTGCCCGGCACCGACAACTGGGGCGGGCTGCCGCTGCAGGGTGAGCTCGAGATCTATGAGCGGGCCGGCATCCCGGCCGCCGCCGTGCTGCAGATCGCGACGATCGTGCCGGCGCGGGTGATGAAGCAGGATGCGGACTACGGTAGCATTCGCGTGGGGAAGGTCGCCGATCTGGTGATCATCGACGGCAAGCCGGCGGAGCGGATCAGCGATGTGCGACGCACGGTGCAAGTGGTGCGCGCGGGGCGTGTGTATTCGGCGAAGGCGTTGTTCGCGGCGGCGAATGTGAAGGCCACGTGGTAAGCCCGCGCCCCGCGTCGAGCACCTGGCGCCTCTGGCTGCCGTTGCCGCCGAAGTTCGGGCGGGTGGACGAGCGCATCCTGAACGGGCTCGACATCGAGGCGGCTACGTATGTGCGCATCAAGATGCTGCACGTGCTCGTCGCGATGATTCCGACTGTGGTGGACGTGTGGTATGAGCGGCGGCACGGTGCGATGGATCTGACGATGCGGGGGGTGCTCGGGGCGCTCGTGATCTCGCTGGTGGTGTATGTGGTGTTGGCGGTGCCGATCGATATGGTGTGGGGGCGGGTGAGTGGGCGGGGGTAGGTGCGATGAGATGAACCGGACGGCATTGATGCGCCGCCGCGGCAACGGTCACTGACGTCCGTCGCTGGCGCTCATCGCCTCCAATCGCGCGCGCACCGCCACACGAACCCGTTCCGGTGACATCACCACCGCATCCGGCCCGTATTGCAGCACGTGCCGCACGGCCCAGTCGTCATCGAGCAACGGATGCTCCACGACCACGCTCCCGTCCACCTGCCGCTCGGCGCCGGGACGCTCGGCGATCCAGCGCGCGATGTTCGCGCTGTAGCTCACCCGCAGCGCCTCGTGACCGTCGCTCGCGAGGACCCGCCCTTCACGGAGCACGTCTTCGAGCGCAAATCCCTCGGGGATCACCGCCGGCTGATCCTCGAGTACGCCCACCGTCACGAGGCGATCGACGCGGAACACACGCATCGCGTTGCTGGTGTCACAGAATGCGACCAGATACCAGCGGCCGCCCGCCCACACCAGGCCGAACGGATGCACGGTGCGGTCGCTCACCTCGGTGGCATTCGCGGCCTGGTAGCGCACGAGCGCGCGACGGCCGCGCACGATGGCGCCACGAAGGGCGGCGAGATGCAACGGGGTGGGCGCCATCGCGCCGAGTGTCGCTGCGCGTTCGGCTTCGGCGCCGTCGTCGTCCGGGAGTTCCGTGGCCGCGAGTCGGAGCCGCTCTCGCGCCGCCTCCACGAGCCGCGTCTCCTCGGGCGGCACTTCGCGCTGGATCACGGCAAGGCCGAGTTCGATGGCGTGGAGCTCGCTCGCCGTGAGCCCCATCGGCCGGCGAAAATCACGGGAGATCAACTGCACGCGCTTCGCGTCGAACGTCAACTGCACGCTCTCGATGAAGCCGCCGGGCTCGGGGCCGTCACGGTCCACCAGCGTGCGCAGGTCGGTGCCGACGGTGAGTGGATCCGTCCCCGCGCGCTCGGCGATCTCTTCGATCGCGTGCGGCTTGCCGTCGGCGAGCGCGGGGATGGCAAGCAGCAGCCGCCACAGCTGCTCCGAGGCCTGAGCGGCATTCGCGGGACTCATGACAACTCTCCGTAGAGCGCCGCGGTTCGCGCTGCGAGATCGCGCCACGCGCTCACCACCGCGCTCGGTGACAGCGGGCGCGCATCGCCGGCAAGCGTGAGCAACCATCGCGCGAAGGCCTGCGGCCGGCGCACGCGGTACGAGCGCTGCGACGGTGCCCCATCCACGGACGCACCGAGCCGCTCGGCCTCGGCGACGTATCCGGTCGTGCCCGCGAACTCGACCACGACCTGCATCGCATCACCGTCACCGATCTCCCAGGATTGGCGGCTCTGCGCGTATGCGCTGATGTCGAACTCATCGGGCACGGCGAAGTCGGCGGTCTGCGGGCCGGTCTCGTTCACCACGAGGGCCGAGATGCGGCGCACGCGGAACTGCCGGCGCGCGTCCGCGTGGCGGTCGCGCCCAACGAGGTACCAGTTGCCGGTCACGAAGACCAGCCCGTACGGGTCCACCTCGCGCGACTGATGCGCGTCGCGCTCCATGGAGTGGTAATCGAATCGCACCCATTTGCGCGCACGCACCGCGGCGGCGAGGCTCTCGAGGACCGCCGGGTCGCGGTGCTGGACATCCACATGCACCATCTCCGCGGCGCCGTCATTGGGCAGCGGCATGTCGAACGCGATCTTGCGGAGTGCGCTCGTCGCTTCGGCGGCCAAGTGCGGATCGCCGAGCTGTGCAGCGCGGCGCCCCGCACGCACGATCAGTTCGAGTTCATCCGGCGTGAACGCGAGCGACGGGAGCGTGCGATAACCCTCGGGCGGCACGGGGGCTCGCGGCGCGCGGCCGTCCTGCACCAGCTGCAGATACGGCAGGTAGAAGTTGTTGACCCGAAGCCGATATTGATCGCGCACCCCGTCGCCGTTCGGCACGGACTCGATGGGCACGCCGAGCGCGCGCAGCTCGTCCTTGTCGCGCTCGAACATCCGCATGATGGACGCCGTCTGCTTGGACGGATCGCAGTAGGCCGGCACCTCGTTCGCCAGCGACTCGAACGACACCGGGAACCGGTGCCGGAGCAGCGCCGAGATCAGATCGACCCAGCGCTGCACCTTTTGGACGGAACGTGAAGTGGTCATCGCGTCCTACGTTACTGTGTGCGCCTCGGGGACGCACACAGTAACCCTCGTCGGGACGGATTTGGGACAGTCCGCCAAACGGGAGCGGTCACGGCTCGCCGCGGCTCAGCGTGGCGTCGTAGGCCTGACGACCGCGCGAGCCGTTGTAGGCGCGCTGCTTCATGTATTTGATGTCACTGGGATCGATCGCCTCTTCCTTCAGGCGCTTCGCCATTGCCCGGAGATCCTTCGCCTGCTCGAGGAACTCGGGGTCCTTCGCGAAGGCGCTCTTCGAGAGACGCAGCGCGGCCTCGCGAACGACGGCCGACGAGCCCTTCGCGTCGCCGTCCTCCTTCAACCGGGCGGCTTCGTCGCGCGCCTTCGACGCGCGCGCGAGCAGCACTTCGCGCTCGATCACCGGCTCCGTGCGTCCGGCCGCGTCGAGACTGCTCGCGAGCGGGTAGGTGGCCGTCACGTGTTCGACTGCGCCATCGCCTTTCAGCACGTCGGCCGACACGACGAGCGTGCCGATGGACGCTTCCTCGCCGGGCGTGCCCTGCACGAGGAACTCGAGCACGAGCACGCGCGGCTCGCGAGCGTACAGATCGCCAAGTTCGATCTGCAGGCCTGCCGGCCCGCCGTGCGAGGGGTAGCTCTGGAGCACTGCCACGAGGTTCACATTCGCGGCCGGCTTCACAAGCACGGTCACGTTCTGCGCACTCAGGGAGAGCAGCCCCGAGAGTTCTTCGCCGAACACGTCCGCGGCCTGATCGGCCCGTTCGATGTACCAGGCGTTGCCGCCGCCGGCATCCGCCATCGCCTTGAGCAGGTCCTCGTCGTAGTCGGCGCCGAAGCCGACCGTGCTCGTGGTCACGCCGGCGGCTTTCGCGGTGGAGCAGAGCTTCGCGAGCTGGTCGTGGTCCTGGATGCCGCAGTTGGCCTGGCCGTCGGTGAGCAGGAGCACGCGATTCACCGACTGCCCGGTGAGCGAAGCCTTCGCGAGTTCGCGGCCGCGCAGCCAGCCGCCGCTCAGGTTCGTGCTGCCACCGGCGGGGATCGCGAGGATGCGGTCGGCGAGCGAGATGCCGGGCTCGGGGGCCGTGGCGTCGGCGACGGTGCGGATTTCGTCGTCGAACGCGACGACGTTGACGCGGTCCTCGGGAGCGAGCCGGCGCACGAGCTGCGCGGCGGCCTGCGTGGCGGCCTCGAGTTTCTCGCCGCTCATCGAGCCGGAGCGGTCGAGGACGAGCGAGAGATTCAACGGCACGCGCGCGGCGTTCTGCGGGGCGGTGCCGGTGAGCGTGAGCATCGCGCGGGCGATGAAGCCGGTGCCGGCGGGGGCGGGTTGGTAGTCGAGCAGGAGCGTGTGGTTCATAAAACCTCCGGTATTGGTCGTGAGAGCAATATCCGGGAGGGGTCTGACAGTGGTTCTCGCGTGGGCCGCCTCGGCGTTTCCGACCCGGGCGCTCAGCTCCCTGCGCCGCTCCATCTTCGGAGCTGGTCCACCAGTTCGGGCACATTCACGCTCGGTGTGACATTCACCGCCGTACCCGCCGGCACGGTGAGCAGGGTGAACTCCACCGACTCGGCGGCGCCGATCGTGCGTACGGCGTCGGCATATACCGCAGCCTGGATCGCGTAGCGCACGGCGAGAGTCGCCGGGGCCACGCTGGTGTTCTTCACATCCACGATGCGCGCACCCGCCCCATCGCGCGCGGCGAGGTCGAGCGCGCCGTTGATCGACGTGCCGTCGGCGAAGACGCGGGTGAACGCCAACTCGCGCCGCGCGGAGGGTGCGTGCGCCACGTCCTTCCACGTGGGAGTACCCACGACGGCTTCCACCCGGGCGCGGATGTGCGCGCGGAATGCGTCGCCGCCCATCGCATCAGCTTCCGGCGCGTCCGCGTCGGTCGTTTCGATCACGTCGTCGATCAGCTCGGCGAGATCCACGTCCTCGCTCTCGTAACGCTCGAGCACGGCGTGCACGATCACGCCGGTCGCTTTGGCGTGGGCGGCGGCCTGGCTCAGGTTCGTCGGCGCCACTCCCGCATGCTTCTCGATGAGTCCGCGCTCGTCGAACCGTCGCACGTACAGGTCCCACCACCGGCGCGGGTCGTGCGAGAACTGCATCAACTGCGACGCGGAGAGTCGCGTGCGCCCGGCAGGCGCGGGAATCGCCAGTGGCGCGACTGGCAACGTCACCGCATTCGTCGGCACGGCCGCTTCGGGCGCCGCCGTTCCGTCACAGATCGTGACCGTCGCGTGATACGTCGTGCCGTTGTGACTCGCGTAGGCGACTTCCTTTGCAGTACCGAGCTTCGGGAACGCATCACGCATCGCCCGGGCCGGCGAACCGGCCGGCACCTTCTCACAGAGCGGGATGCCGCTCAACACGAGACGCGTCTTGGCACGCGTCGTCGCCACATACCACAGACGGTACGATTCGGCGCTCCCTTCCAGGGCGAGCGCGTCGGCGAGTGCCTTGTAGTCCACGTCCACCTTCTTCTCGCCGTCTTCGTCGTCGTCATCCGGCGTCTGTTTCACGCGGAAGAGGTCGCGCCCGGTGATGCACGCCTCCTTCTCGGCCACCGAGTTGCGCACCATGTCGCACCAGAACACCACGGGCCATTCGAGTCCCTTGGCGCTGTGGATGGAGCTGATGGTGACCACGTTCGACCGTTCGCGATGCAGCCGCTCCGGAGGGACGCGGTCCTTGCGGTCGCGCTGGTCGGCCACGACGCGCAGAAACTCGCCGAGTGACTGCTCCGGCGTGGCCGCCGCCATGCGCAGCAGCTTGCGCACGTTCGCCACCGCCTGCTGCCCGTTGGTCGCATCGAGGGCGAGCGCCGCGAGGAATCCGGACACATCGAGCAGTCGGCTCAGCAGGTCGTGCACGCTCACGCGATCACGCAACGCGCCGAGTTCGCCGAGCAGCGCCGCGGCACGCCCGAGCATCACGGCCTCGGCGGCCACGTCGCCCATCGCCGCGTACAGCGACCCACGGCCGGCGCGCGCGAGCGCGAGCAGCGTGTCGTCGCGCACACCGACGAACGGACTCTTCAGGAATCCCGCCATCGCAACGTCGTCACCGGGATCGCGAATGGCGCGCAACGCGAGCAGGCAGTCGAGCACCTCGCGCGCCTGCCACATCCCCTCGGCCCGCAACAGATAGGCCGGAATGCCGGCGCGCGCGAGTGCGCTGGCGTATTTGCCAACGTCCGCCCATCCGGCCAGCAGGATGGCGATGTCACCGTACGGCGTCCCCTCGTCGTGCAACTCATGGATGCGGCGTGCGACGGCTGTGGCCTCGCGCTGCCGGACTTCGCCCACATTGCGCGTCTTGCCGTCGTCGGTCGCGGGAACCACGAGCATCTCCACCGCGCGATCCCCCGCCGCGCCGTCGGCGCACGGTTCGAGCGGCGTGTAATCCACCTCGAAGTCCCGGCGCTTGTCATCGTCGGCGACCGGCATGGCGAGCGTCGCGCCCACCACGTGATCCACCAGTCCGAGGATCGCCGCCTTGCTGCGGAAGTTGTCCGCGAGCGGCAGCACCTTCCCCGCCCCTTTCTTGAAGCGCGCCGCGACGGTGTTCCACAGCGCGACGTCGGCCCGCCGGAATCGATAAATGCTCTGCTTGGGATCGCCCACGAGGATGATGCGCGTGGGGTGCGGGTCGTCGTGCGTCAGCCCGCCGAGCAAGAAGGCGATGTCGCGCTGTGCCGGGTCCACGTCCTGGAACTCGTCGAGCACGAGCAGGCGGATGCGCCGCTGCACGGCACGTCGCACGTCCTCGCGCGTCAACAGATCGCGCGTCTCCACGATCATGCGGTCGAAGTCGAGCACGCCCTCGCGGTCCAGCCATTCCTGGCGGAGCACGATGGCGCGCCGTGCGATCTCGAGCAGCGCGAGTTCGTGCGGCCGCAGCGCGTCGCGGTTCGCATCCCAATGCGCGAACCGGTCCGTGTCGGCGGCGATCTTCATCACCCAGGGCGCGACGTTCTTCAGCTGACGCTTAACCAGGAGCGCGTCGAGGTGCGGCACGTCGTCGTCCTCGACGGCCTGCCGCAACGCATCGCGCGCGCAATCGCCGGCAACGGCCGACGCCTCGCCTTCGTCGAGCACGCGCCGCCCGGGGCGCACGCCGGCGTGCAGCGCGAAATCCCGGAGCAGATCGCCGCAGAACCCGTGGATGGTACCGATGCGCGACGAGTCGACCTCGGCCGCCAGTTCACGACTGCCGCCCGCACGGAGCGCGGCGCGCAGTTTGCGCTTGAGGTCGGCCGCCGCCTG
>CAIRBD010000607.1 GCA_903876745.1 uncultured Gemmatimonadota bacterium | reverse complement strand
CCCCCCGCGCCACCGGCGCGTGCGGCACCCGCCGCGGCAGGCGCCCCGCCGGGGCCGCCGGCGCGCGGAGCGGGCGGCTGCCAGTCGTACGTGATCCGTTCCACGTTCGCGCACCCGTAGCTCTTCAGCTGCGCCTCGATCCAGTCCACCGCCGCGCGGTTGCGCGCCGTCCCCTGCCGCCGGTCGCCGAACTGCGTGAGCCCCTTGATCGTCGCCTTGTACTTCTCGAGGTCGAGCTGCGCGACCATCGACTTGATGGGGTCGGCGGAATCGGCCGGCGCGGCGGCCTGCGCGCCGAGCGGGCCCGCGATGGAGAGGCAGAGGGCGGACGCCGTGAAGAACGTGGAGGTCGAGCGCATGCAACTGCTCCCGGATGGTGGTCGAAGGGCGCGGATCGAGAACCCGTACGTAGTGAAACGCATGGTGGAGGGTGAATCGCTGAACGGTGCCGTCGCTATTTCTTGCTCCGCCACGACTTGGCCATCGCGACGTACCGGTCCATCGGCAGGGCCGCCACCACTTCGCCGATCGCGTCGAGCGCAAGGTCGTCGGCCCGCTTGAACCGGATGCACGCCTTCCCCATGTCCAGCCTCTTGCCGGCGGACTTGAACCCGTCGACGAGCTTCTTCGTCAGCGCGGGACTGCCGTACGCCCCCAAGAGGTGCAGGCTGAGATAGTTCTTCTGCTCCGCCAGGGCCGCATACCAGAGGGCGTGCTTGTTGTAGGTGTCGGGGTACACGCTGAGCGGGACCTCCCACACCATCATCGAGCGCCCCGCGCGCTCGACGTAACCGGCGGGGAGATGCTTCCGGACCACGTCGCTCACGCGGGCGAACTCTGCGGCCCGATCGATCGGCCCGGAGGCCTTCGACGCGAGTTTCTTGGCTGCCACTTCCGGCTCCTGTCCGGGGGGAGGCGGATAAGGTAGCGTTCTCATAGCGGGCTGCGCACCTGCCGATACTTTACTCTGAACTCCTCACCCCGGACCCGTGGCAGAAGTCTTCCTCGTCCGGCAGCCGATCTTCGACAAGACGGAATCGGCCGTCGGTTATGAACTTCGATTTCGCGATCCCGGCGACGGGAGCGACGCGTTCGCGCGCAGCTTCCTGAGCGGGGCGTTCGAGGTGTTGCGCGGCGGTCTCCCCGCGTGGGTGCCGATCACGCGGGTCGCGCTCGAGAACGACGTCTACGCCCTGCCGGAGCCGCAGTCGCTCGTCCTCGTCATCCCGCCCGACTTTCCCTCCGACCCGGACACGCTCGCTCGCATCGAGGCGCTGACCAAGGTCGGGGTCACTTTCGCGCTCGACGAGTTCGAACGGCCCACGCTCACCTCGAGCCCCGCCGTCGCCTTCCTGCCGTATGCGAAGTACGTCCGCATCGACCTTCGGACCATCTCCCCGGGCGACGCCGCGCCCCTCGTCGCCGTGCTCAAGAAGCAGGGCAAGCGCGTCGCCGCCGACGAGGTCTTCGACCCGCGCGTGCATGCCAGCTGCCTCGCCGCGGGATTCGATCTCATGCAGGGGCCGCACTTCGCGCGTCCGGAACCGCTCCCCTCGGCGGAGCTTCCTACGTCGTCCGTCGCCGCCCTCCGCGTGATGGCGATGGCGCGGGACCATACCGTCTCCGAGCGCGAGCTCGAGCGCGTCATCTCCTCCGATCCCGGCATCACCTTCCAACTGCTCCGGGTCGTCAACTCGGCGTCGGTCGGCGGCCGCGGCATCAGCTCCATCGCCCATGCGCTGCGCCTCGCCGGCCGCAGCAACCTCGTGCGCTGGCTCGCCCTCGCGTCGTACGCCTCGCGCGCCGGCAAGTCGGGGATCGACGCCGAACTCACGCGCCAGGCCGTGCAGCGCGCGTTCCTCGCCGAGGCGCTCTCGAAGTCGCATCGTCAGCTCGAATCGGGGACGGCGTTCCTCGTCGGCCTCTTTTCCCTGCTCGACGCGGTGTTCCGCATCCCGTTGCACGAGGTGCTCGAGCGCATCCACCTCACCGACGAGGTGAAGGCGGCGCTGCTCGAACGCACGGGACCGTATGCCGATCTCCTCGACGTCATCGAAGCCTACGAACTGGGCCTGTGGGAGAGCGCCGCCGAGCACATGAAGGCGCTGGGAGTGGATCCGGAACGGTTCCCCGAGCTGTACTCTGCCGCGTTCATCTCGGCCGAGGAACTGGTTCCCGTCCAGCGAAGCGCCGCCGCGGCGTGAACGACGTCCGCACGCGCATCCGCCCCCTCCGCGACGGCGTCCTCGCCGCCGCGACGGTGCTCGCCGTGTCGTGCCTCGGCATCTTCGTCACCTACCGCGCGGCGTATGACGCCAACTTCGAGACCGTGCGCACCGAGCTCGGTCAGATGGCGTCCGCCGGTGCCACGCTCGTCGACGGCGACCTGCACCGCACCTTCCGCTCGCCGTCCCAGCAGGGCGGTCCCGAATATCTCCGCGCCATCGCACCGCTGGTCGCCTTCCACAAAGCGACCAAGAACATCATCTACGTGTACACGGCGGTGCTCGACGGACCGGACGTCCGACTCGTGCTCGGCACTGATTGGGTGTACCGCATCGAGGGCGACACGCTCCCTCCGGACACGCTCTGGTCCGTGTATCCCGGACGCGATCCCGTGTTCAAGCGGGCGCTCCAGGAACAGCGGCTGCTCGTCGATTCCGAACTCGTGCACGAGCCGGTGCGCACGTATCTGACGGCGTACGCGCCGTTCCATGATTCCCACGGCGCCTTCGTGGGTGTGTTCGCCATCGACATGTGGGTGCGCGACTTCGACGCGCGCATGGCGAGCGTGCGCCGGGCGGCGTATGCCGGTCTCGCCGGGGTCGCGCTGCTGTCGCTGCTCGTCGGCGTGATCGTGGTGCGCGTGCGCCGCCAGCAGGCCGACGCCGTCGTGCGCCGCCGCGCCGTGGCGCTCGCCCTCGAAGAGGCGAAGACCGCCGCCGAGTCGGCGAACGTCGCCAAGAGCGAGTTCCTCGCGAACATGAGCCACGAGATCCGCACGCCGATGAACGCGGTGACCGGCCTCACGGGGCTGCTCCTCGAGACGGAACTCGTCGACGAACAGCGTGAATACGTCGAGACCATCCGCACGAGCGGCGAGGCGCTCCTCGTCATCATCAACGACATCCTCGATT
>CAIRBD010000606.1 GCA_903876745.1 uncultured Gemmatimonadota bacterium | reverse complement strand
TTCAGGTCGTAGGTCCAGCGGTGCAGCGGGCAGACGATCTGGCCAGCGGCGCCCCCGCGCACCTGACCGCGTCCGCGCAGCATCAGCGCCTGGCGGTGTCGGCAGACGTTGGAGACCAATTCCACGCCTTGCGGCGTGCGCACCAAGGCTCGGCCCTCGCCCTCGTGGGGCAGTGCATAGAAATCGCCCACCTCAGGCACTGACAGCTCGTGCCCCAAGTAGCGGGGCCCGTGCTGAAAGATCAGCTCCATCTCGCGACGGAACAAATCATCCGAAAAATAGGTGGTGACGGAGAGTTGCGAGCGGGCCGACACGTCGTCAAGACGTTCGCGCGCAAGAGCTTCGAGACTGACGCTCAGGTTCGACATGATCCCCGGGATCTCCAGCAAGGATGTCAAAAACCCTCCCACCCGGTGGCCCTGCGGATGGGCATGTTCAACAAGGATGAAAAACGGTTCCAATCCAGGACCCGCATCCGGGAATTGTAGTCGGCGGCTGTGGTCAGCCCACCACAGCCAGCGACTAAAATTCGTTGGTTGTTGAACCCTATCGCCTGTTCTTGCGCCCGCTTCCTATGACCTTCTGTGCATCGCCAATGACCCAGTTCTCCCGTGTGCACCGACTCCTTGGCGAGTTCGGCAGCGCGCGCGTATCCGATGCGCGGCGCGAGCGCCGTCGCCAGCGCGGCGGAACGCTCCACCCAGTACGCGCACATCGCCTCGTCGGCCTCGATGCCGCGCACGCAGCGCTGATCGAGCGCGCGCATCGCGTTGGCGAGGATCGTCATCGAGAAGAGCACGTTGTGAGCGATCACGGGCATCATCACGTTGAGTTCGAGCTGCCCATGCTCGCTGGCGATGGCGACGGCGGCGTCGTTCCCCATCACCTGGAAACAGACCTGATTCACCATCTCGGGCACGGACGGGTTCACCTTGCCCGGCATGATGCTCGACCCGGGCTGCACCGCCGGGAGCAGGATCTCGGCGAGTCCGGTGCGCGGGCCGCTCGCCAGCAGGCGCAGGTCGGAGGCGACCTTGGAGAGATCGATGGCGAAGGCGCGGAGGGCGCCGCTGAACGCGGCCACGTCGCCCATCGACTGCATCAGCTGCACGCGGTCGCCGGCGCGGAGCACGAGCTTCGCGTCGGCCCGCAGATGCCCCACCATCAGGTCGGGATACGACGCCTCGGCGTTGACGCCGGTCCCCACGGCCGTGCCGCCGATGCCGAGGTCGCGCAGGAACTCCGCGGCGTCGATGACGCGCCGCAGCGCACGCGCCACGGTGTGTCCCCATGCGGCGAACTCCTGCCCGAGCCGGATGGGCATGGCGTCCTGCAGATGCGTGCGCCCGGCCTTGATGATGTGATCGAACTCGCCGCCCTTGTTGGCGAGCGACGACGCGAGCCCGTGGGCCGCGAGCGCGAAGCCGCCGAGCTCGGTGAGCGCCGCGAGCCGGATGGCCGTGGGGATCACATCGTTGGTCGACTGCGCCATGTTGACGTGATCGTTCGGATGCACGGGCGCATACGCACCGCGCGGCGCGCCGAGCAGCTCATTGGCGCGGTTCGCGAGCACCTCGTTCACGTTCATGTTGTGCGAGGTGCCGGCGCCGGCCTGATACACATCGACGACGAACTGATCGCGGTGCGCGCCGCCGAGGATCTCGTCGGCGGCTCGCACGATGGCGTCGGCGCGCTCGGCGTCGAGCCGCCCCGTGGATCGGTTGGTCAGCGCCGCCGCGCGTTTGATGCGCACCACCGCATCGACGAAGGCGGGCAGCGGCCGAAGCCCGCTGATCGCGAAGTTCTCCACCGCCCGGGCGGTCTGCACCCCGTAGAGCGCCTCGCGCGGCACGTCGTGGGTGCCGAGCGGGTCCCGCTCGGTCCGCACCGACGGAGTCGGCGATCCGCCCATCAGGGCGAAACGGGGGTCGGCAGTTCGAACGTCGAGATGAGATTCACGTACTGCCCGGCCGAGGGCGACAGCCAGATCATCGTGCGCAGCCGCTGCATGTACGTGTCGCGCTGCGGACTGGCCGCCCATTTCGCGACGAGCGCCGCGGGAATGACGGCGACACCGTCATCGACGAAATCGCAGAAGATCTGTGCGTTGAGTCCGGAGCCGATCTGCGTGGCGTCGTTGTAGCGGAGCGAGATGACCATCGCCGCCCCGGGGGCCGCGGGCGTCCAGGTCACCGGCAAGGCCTGACCGGCGGCCGGCACGCTCAACGCCGACGCCGTGAACGGCTCGGCAGTCTTCGCCGAGAACGCCGTCGAGAAGAACGCGGCGATGTCGCCGGCGACCGTCACGGTCACGGTATCGCCCGGCGTGAAGCTCAGGCCGGACGCGAGCGTGGACGCATATGTGAGGCTGGAGCCGGATTTCTTGAGCGTGTCCACGCGACCGGAGACCGCGATCGCCACGCCAGAGCCCGCGTTGATCCGCGTCGCAGTGGTCGGGATGGGAGTGCTCGTGTAGGCCGCGGCCTGGCACGAATCGGTGGCCGACCCCGCCGACGCGAACGTGATGTTGTTCGCGGTATAGAAGTCGGCGATCGCCGACGTGGTGTAGCCGGCACCCTTGGTCCGCGCGTTCATCGTGATGATGCCGATGGGCGTGCCGGCCTGCGGACTGGTGCTCATGCAGGCGGACACGAGCAGCGTGAGTGCAGCGACCATCAGTGGAGCACGACGAGTCATCGGGATGTCAGTTCGGGTTGGCGCGCCCGCCGACGGCGGGGCGCGCGAGATGAAGAACGAAAGCCAGTGACAGGGTCGCCGCCAAGATGGCGACGCCCAGCCCTCCAACGCTATACCCGTGTAACGCGCCAAAGGCCACACGACGGGCGTCATCGGCGGCCAGCGACTCCACTGGTACCCCGATGTCGGCGCGAAGGCGCGCGATGCGGGGGTCGATCACGAACTGCGAGACGGCGCAGCCGAGGAACGCCACCAGCGCGCTCACCGCCGGCGCGCGACGGCCCGGCTGCACGCCCGTCAGCACCACCACGGCAGCCGCGACGACGAGTCCCGACAGGAACACCACGGGCAGCACGGCGCCCACCATCGTGCCAGCCATCGTCCGCGACGGAAGCACGGCGAAGGCCCGCGGCGCCACGACGGCCACCGTGACGAGCGCCGCGCCGAGCCAGAACGCCCACGCGATGATCGCCGTCTCGAACCGCGCGCGCGGACTCATCGCCGGGGAATCCGGGCGACGCCGTTCAGGAACGGGTTCTCGTCGAGTTCCGCGGCGACGGTGGTCGCCGGCCCGTGCCCGGGGTATACGACGGTGGCCCCGGGGAGCGCGGCGAAGCGCGCGAGCGACTTCTCGAGGTCGAGCGGATCGGACAGCAGAAGGTCGGTGCGGCCGATGGAGCCCGCGAAGAGGCAGTCGCCGCCGAAGACGACGCCCTCGCCGACGAACGCCACATGGCCCGGCGCGTGGCCGGGCACGTGCATCACGCGAAAGCGCAGCGTGCCGAGTTCGAGGTCGTCCCCGTCGGCGAGCTCACCGTCCGGAGCGGGGGGCTGTTCGAAGGGGAGTCCATAGTGCGCCGCCTGACTCGCGCCCTCGTCATACAGCGGCTGGTCGAGCGGGTGCATGCGCACAGGAACAGGCATCGCGCGCAACACGCCGGCGATGCCGCCGATGTGATCGAGGTGCCCGTGCGTGATCCAGATGGCGCGCAGTCGCGCGCCGGTCTGTTCGACGGTCGCCACGAGGCGTGCGGGTTCATCGCCGGGATCCACGAGCACGGCGTCACCCGTCGACGCATCCATCACCAGATACGTGTTCTCCTGGAACGGACCCACGGTGATCGCCTGCACCTTGAGCATCAGACGGACCGCACGAGCGACGGGACGGCGTCCGGCGCCGACGTGCCGTTGCGGCGCGCCGTGAGGTACTTCTCGACGGCGATCGCCGCCGTGGTCGCGTCGCCGACGGCGGTGGTCACCTGCCGCGTGAGCTGCACGCGCACGTCGCCCGCCGCGAACAGGCCGGGGATGGACGTCTGCATGTTCGTGTCGGTGAGGATGTAGCCGGCCGCGTCGTGCTCGAAGTGTCCGTCGATCACGCCGGTGTTCGGCTTGAATCCGACGAAGACGAAGATGCCGGTCGCGTCGAGGTCGCGCAGCGCGCCGCTCTTCAGGTTGCGCAGCTTGGCCTGCGTCATCAGCCCGTCGGCGCCGGCGATCTCGTCGACCACCGTGTCGCGGATGATCTCGATCTTCGGATTGGCGAAGACACGCTGCTGCACGATCTTCGACGCGCGGAACTCGTCGCGCCGGTGCACGAGATACACCTTGGCCGCGTAGCGCGTGAGGAAATCGGCTTCTTCGACCGCCGCGTCACCGCCGCCGACGAC
>CAIRBD010000605.1 GCA_903876745.1 uncultured Gemmatimonadota bacterium | reverse complement strand
GCTCGGCGGGAGCAGCAGCGGCTTCTGAAGATAGAAATTGGTATTGAGCGGCCGCACGTAGTTCTCGGCGCGCAGCGAGAAGAACATCCCCGCGTTCACACCGCCGAGCCAGGCGCCATCTTGATTCTTCTTGGCGACGTCCCACTGCCAGTCGAAGGAGGCCGGGCGGCGCTGTCCCTTGAGGCCGAGCCCCATCGCGTAGGTGGCGGCGTTGGTGGCGTAGGGGATGGCGAGCTGCACGTCGTCGAGGCCCAGCGCCCGCTTGGCGCGCAGGCGCATCTCGTACGTGAGGTAGCCGTCGAACTCGAGGGTTCCGCGAACGACGATGTCGTAGTCGCCGGCGTCCGTGGTGCCGACCCACGAGACGGTACCGGGTTCACGACGGACGAACCGGAAGGAGCCGCCGTGTTCACGCGGCGCGACGCCCTGCCCCTTGGCGTCCTTCGCGCCCTTGGCGGTCGATGCCGCCGGCACGTCGGCGCCGGGAGCACCCTTCACGTCCAACCGCACCGGCGCGGCGAGCACCGCGGTGGCCGATTTCGAGAAACCCGTCATCTCGGGCGTGAAGAACGTCTCGATCCTTGCCGGCAGCCCGCTCTCGCCGAGCGTGATCGACCGCCCGAGAAATCGCAGCGTGCGCCCGCTCACGACGATCGGCGTATACGGCGCGATCACGTCGTTCTTCTGGCCGAGCGTGGAGTTGAGCCACTTGAGCCGTGTGAGCTTCTCGGGCTCGTTCGCGCCGCCGGCGATCACCTGCTCGCTGCGCACGACGAATGAGAGTGCGATCGTCACGGGCGCGAGGCCGTCGGCCGTCACGGTCGCGGTGCCCGTGTACGAACCGGGCACGGCGTTGGCCGGCACATCCAACCCGCACCACATCGCCTGTACGGCGCCCGCGGTCACATCGACGCGCGACGTGAACGGAGTCCCGTCCCAATTGGTGCCACCGTTGTTCAGCGAGTTGAGACGCCCTGCGGGAATCCGCGCGGCGCCGGAGCGCAGATCGCTGAACGTCACGCGCACGCCGCCGATGGAGCGGCGCGCGTACACGCCGAGCTGGAACGCGAGGTACTCCCCGCGCCGCGCGCCGTCGGAGAACGTCGCGGTGGGTCCGCGCGACGTCCATCGCTGCGGCAACTGGTCACGCATGCGGATGGAGTGCAAGCGATCCTCGGGAAACACGAGGAACGCGTCCGACGCGTGTGCGGCATCGAGGCGCGCCACGTCGTCGGGGGTGGCGATCACTTCCATCGGGGCGAAGCTGTTCAGCGCGTCGACCGACTCGAAGCGCGCCACGGTGGCCTGCGGCGCGGCGCCGGCGCGCGCGAGGTCGGCGAGCCACGTGCTGTCGGCGGTCGAGGTCACGGGGAGGTACGTGACGTTCGGGTAGTTGGAGCGCCCGCCCGACTTGTACGGCAGGTAGTAGATGTAGTAGCGCCCGGCGACGGTGGCCTCGAAATCGAGCTCTCCGGCCGCCTGCGTGATGGTGCCGCGCCGCACGTTGCGCAGCGCGGCGCCTCCGCCCGCCGGCATCACGATCACGGCCTTCGCCTCGGGGTGCCGGTCGGGGCGCCGCCAGGGCACCGTCACGTGCACAAAGCGACCCGCCCCGCTCACCTGCACCACGGCGCGATGGTTGCCCAACGTCTCGGAATCCCACGCGCTGTCGGCCACGGCGAACGGCGGCGACTGTGCAGGCGCGGCTGAGGACTGCGCACCGAGCATGCGGACGGCAGGCGCGGCAACGGCGGCGGCGAGGGCCGCGGCACGGAACATCCGATGGGATTTCGTCATAAGATGAGTGCGAAGGTAGCGCGCCGAGCGCGATCCGACCACGGCAGGAAAACCGGTGTGGTGGAGCGCCCCGGACCGACCGCCTAGCTTACTGTTCATCATGCGACGCCACCTGCTGCTCCTCGCCCTGCTCGCCACGTCCGTCGTTCCGGCGCGTCTCGCCGCGCAATCGCCCACGCCCGCCGGCGGCGCGAAGAGCGCGGAACCGGCGCTCGGCAGCTACGTCTCGTCGCGGCTCAACAACAAGCCGCTCCCCGTTGCCGATCTGGCGACCGATGACAAAGGCGTGCAGTTCGTCATCGAGTTCGACGAATTGATCCTCACCGTACGACCCAACCACGAGTTCCGCGCGGCGCTGCGCTATCGGCAGACGCTCGCGACGAAGGGCGAGAAGATCGGCAAGGATCCGCTCCAGAAGATGACGGTCTACGGGTCGATCGTCGTGCTCGGATCCGGCCTGCGCTTCATCCCCGACCCCAAGCGAGGCGGACAGGGGCTGCGGATCCTCGACGGCACGTTCACCGGCAAGACCATCGACGTGCCGTTCGACTATCGCAACGGCAGTGTGAGCCGGCGGGCGCAGGTCACCCTCGTGCTGAACCCGAACATCTTCTAGCCGCCGGGCGGTGCCGGTACCCGGCGCCGCCCCATCGACTCAGCTCCGGTCCTCCGACGCCGCGCGACCCGCGTACGCCGGCCGCACCACCCAGCTCTTCTCGTTCGGCTTGCGGATGAGCAGCCAGTACGCGAAGAACGCGGTGGACGCGATCACCATCGCGAGCGGCGCCCACGCCGGCAGCACGCCGCGCGCGTCCACGAGCTGTCCGTCGCCCGCGAACTGACCGAAGCCGAGCAGCGACGGGATGCGGAACCAGTAGTAGAACGAGACAGCCGCGGCCGAAAAGATGCGCGTGAGCCACGGCTCCCTGGCGAGTTTGAGCTGCAGCAGGCCCACGTACAGCGCGAGCGTCACCAGCAGCCCGGCGACGGGCATCTCGTATACGCGCAACAGATCGCCGAGTTCCGAGATGCCGCGATGGTCGGGCACGTGGAACCATCCCCACACGAACCCGGGTAGGCCGCCGGCGATGAGCAGACCGCTCAGCCGCGTGTACGCGTTCTTGCTCGGACGGCGCGGGTTCATGTTCGGCGTGGAATCCGGGCACGGCACCACGCAGTTCATGCACGAATCGCAATGCGCATTCGGGATCGCGTCGAACACGTTGTTGCCGTACAGTTTCTCCACCGGATGCACCGGGCAGAGCGTGGAGCACCACGCGCTCTTCCACTCGTAGCGCAGCCCCATCGCGAGTCCCGCGACGACCAGCGTGCCGACGAGCAACGCCGTGGCTGGGCCGTCGTTGTTGAACAGCGCGTGACGCACGGGCACGATGAGATACAGCAGCAGCACCCCGGCGAGCCCGAGCTTCGCCTGCGTCCGCGACGACATGATGCGGCGCCTCGACCATCCCATGTGCCGCGGCAGGAGCACGACGCTGGCGAGCGGGCACACGTTCCGCCACAGTCCGACGGCGACCACCATGAGCAGCGGCGCCACCGGGATCAGGATGTTCCAGAAGAGCAGCAACCCGAGCGACGGGAAGAAGATCAGGCTCGTGAAGATGACGCATCCGATGAGCCACACCAGCGCCTGGACGGTACGCCAGACGCGGACGTTGCCCCCCGTCAATCCAGCGGCTCCGCGTGCCGCATCACCCAGCGCGCCGGCGTGCCGCACACCGTGCACGCGGCGTGTCCCTCGCCGTAGAGCACCATGTCCACGTGCCCGTCGCAGGCGGGGCATGTCGCCTTCACCGTGCGCATGCCGTCCACGGGCAGGCCGTTGCGGATGAGCCGCGACACCATCGCGTCGGGTTCGGCATGCCCGAGCGGGCACAGCCCGCCGGTGCACTGCTCGCCCACATCGAGGCAGATCACCTCCGCATCGTGCAGGCTCGCCGGCCCGTCGATCTCATGGGGCGCGGTGACGACGATGCGCACGGGACGCGCACAGGCACTGCAGTTCATCTGATGTGCACTCACGTCACCCTCCTTGCCGTCGGGCCGCGCGCGGCGCGGCCCGACGATGGTTGAGCCACTCAGGTCAGCGGGATCACATCCACGTCGTGCGCGTGCCGGCGCGCGATGGCGAGCGCGGCCACGCGCGGCAGGCCGAACACGCTCGTGGAGGCGCCGTCTGCCTCCATCGCGCGGCTCGCCAGCACCGTGGCGCTGTGATAGATCGTGCGACGCGGCGCAGCCGTCTCAGGATCCATGAGGTGGTGATAGCGCACGCCGTGCCAGCGGAAGTAGCGCTCGTAGTCGCCCGATGTCGCGACGGCGCCGTCCTGCACCTGCAGCGACTGCGCGATCCCCTTGAGGTTGTGCGGGTCGCGGATGCCCACCGTCCAGGCGCCGCCCTCGGGCGACCCGCCGAGCGCGTACAGATCGCCGCCCACCGTCACGATGGCGTGTTCGATCTTCCGGTCACGCAGCACCTGCGTGGCGCGGTCGATGCCATACCCCTTGGCGATGGCGCCGAGGTCGAGGTGCAGGTCGGCCGACGCGAAGCGGATGGCCGGCTGGCCGTTCATCGTGGACACGTCCACCTGACGCCAGAAGCCGCGCCGCGCCAGCGGCTGCACGGCGCCGGGCGCGGGCGGCTCATTCTTGTTGAGCACGTCCCACAACTCGCTCACGCGGCCGACGGCGGGATCGAAGCGGCCGTTGCTCGCCTCGCTCCACGCGAGTGCGGCCCGCACCACCTCGGCTGTCTCTTCCGAGACCGTCACGCCGTCACGAGAGGCGGCGAGGTTCACGCGGCCGATGTCGGACGTCGCGATGAACCGCGACATCAGCTGCTCCACGCGCTGCAGCTCGGCGATGGCGGCGTCGATGGCCGCTTCGGCGTACCGTTCGTCACGATGCGCCACCTGCAGCTCGGCGATCGTGCCCATGAGCGGGAAGGTGCGGCGCGCGAGCGTCGTGCGGCGCAGCAACGCGGCCGGCAGCGCGAGGGCCGCGAACAGCCCCACGCCGAGCGTGACGAAGTCGCGGCGGCTCGTGGGACGGCCGAGGAAGGGATCAATGCGCATGGGGCTCTCCGTCATCTTCGTTGCGGCCGCAGCTGCCGGTGCATCCGGCGCAGTGGCCCGTGCAGCCGCGGTGCGGCAAGAGGCCGTACAAAACGAACAGGAACGCGGTGATCACCACCGCGAGGATGGCCTGACTCATTCGGCGCTCCCCATCCCCGCGAAGCCCATGAAGGCCATCGAGAGGCAGGAGGCGATCACGAGCACGAGCCCCATCCGGCGCGCGATCACCGGCGGATCGGTGAGCTCGGTGCGCTCGCGGATGCTCGCCATGAGTGAGAGCGCGAGCGTGAGGCCGAGCCCCGCGCCAACAGCGAACACGAGCGCCTCGACGAGCGTATAGGCGCGGCTCGTCTGGAAAAGCGCGAGCCCGAGGATGGCGCAGTTGGTGGTGATGAGCGGCAGATAGATGCCGAGCTGCCGGAAGAGCACCGGCAGGTACTTCTTCACCGCCATCTCGACGATCTGCACCGCGCTCGCGATGACGACGATGAACGCGATCGTGCGCAGGAACGGCGTCTTCTGCAGCACGTAGGCGTTGAGGAACCACGCGCTCAGCGCCGTGAGCAGGAGTACGAACGTGTTGGCCAGCCCGAGGCGCCACGCGGTCTCGACCTTGCCCGTCACGCCGAAGAACGAACACAGCCCGAGAAACATCACGAGCGTGAAGTTGTTGACGAGCAGCGTCGAGACGAAGATCCAGCTGAGGTGGCCCATCATGCCTCCCGCGGCGCGTGCTGCTTGCGCCATTCGATGACGTACGCCACGACGAGACAGGCCACGCCGAGCGTGAAGAAGCCGCCCGGCGGCATCATCAGGAAGACCCACGGCTCGAACCGCGGGCCGAACAGCGGATGGCCGAGGATCGTGCCCCGGCCGAGGATCTCACGGAAGCTCGCGAGCGCCGAGAGCGAGACGGTGAAGCCGAGGCCCATGCCCAGACCGTCGGCTACGGCGCGCACCGGCCCGACCTTGGCCGCGAACGCCTCGGCGCGGCCGAGCAGCAGGCAGTTCGCGACGATGAGCGGGATGAAGGGGCCGAGCGCCTTCGAGATGTCGGGGAAGCTCGCCGCGAGCAGCATGTCGGCGAGCGTCACGAAGGTCGCGATGATCAGGATGTACGAGGTGATACGCACCTCGTGGGCCACATACTTGCGGAAGAGCGACACGAAGAGCCCCGAACCGACGAGCACGAAGGTGGTCGCGACACCCATCGCGAATCCGTTCGCGAGGATGTTCGTGACGGCCATCGTGGGGCACATGCCGAGGAACTGCACGAGCACCGGGTTCTCTTTGCCGATGCCGCGCCAGACGTCCTGGAACAGCGTCGCCGGCGGCGGGGCTCCGGGGTCGAAGGCCGGCGCGTCGTCCTTCTTCGCGACGGGGGCGGTGGCGGCGGTCACGGCGTTGCTCCCTTGTCGTAGCGCTGCATCAGGTCCTGCCAGCGCGCCACGGTCGTGTTCACGACCTTGATCACGGCGCGCGACGAGATCGTCGCGCCGGTGATGGTCTGGATCTGGTTCGGCGGCGCACCGGCCTTCCCCTTCACGCCGACGATCGGCGCGATGCGGGTGGCGAACTGCGCCATGAACGCCGGATCCACTTCGATCTTGTCGCCGAGCCCCGGCGTTTCCTTCTCGTCGAGCACCTTGATGCCGATCAGCGTGCCGGTGGCCGGGTCGAAGCCGATCATCAACTGCATGATCTCCTGGAAGCCGGGACCCTCGCCGACCACCGCGATGCCGACCCGCGTGCCGGACTCGTCCTTGCCCACGTAGGCGCGCGGCAGCTCGGACGGGTCGATGCCGTCGGGCGCCTTGGCGACCAGTGCGTCCTTCACGAGATAGAGCGTGTCGTACGTGGCGGGCGCTTTCAGCACCTCGCGCACGGCGCCGTCCACTTTCGCCGCCGCCGACTTCTGGATGGCCGGCAGCGTGACCTTGTACACCGCCACGACGAGGATGCCCGCCGCGGCGCCCGCGAGGAACAGCGTCGCGAGCATCTTCCACGCGGGGGTCTGCTTGCCCTGCACCTGCGGAGCGGCGCCGCCGCCATGCACATGTTCGTGGCCGCTCATTTGGCGAGCCTCGTGGCGGAACCGAACACCGCCGGCTGTGTGGCGCGATTGATGAAGGGCGTCATCGCGTTCCCGAAGAGGATCGCGTACATCACGCCCTCGGGGAGCCCGCCCCACACGCGGATGAGCACCACGAGCAGCCCGATGCCGACACCGAACACCCACTTGCCCTTGTTCGTCACGGGCGAGGTGACCATGTCGGTGGCCATGTACACGGCACCCAGCATGAGTCCGCCCGAGAAGATCATGAAGAGCGCGTCGGGCTTCTCGGCGTCGAACAGGTGCAGCACCGTACTGAACAGCGCGACCGTGATGAGGATGCTCACCGGGATGCGCCAGTTGAGATACTGCCGTGATGCGAGGTAGATGCCGCCCGCAAGGATCACGAGCGCGGCCGTCTCGCCCACCGAGCCGCCGGTGTTGCCGATCACGAGGCTCAACAGCTCCGTGTGCCCCTTCTCGAACTTGAGCAAGCCGAGCGGCGTCGCCGCGGTGATCGCGTTCGACACGGGGTGAAGGAACGGGATGGCGAAGAGATCGCCCTTCAGCTCCATGAAGGAGCCGCCGACGGTGGGCCACGTCGTGATCGCCACCGGGAAGGCGGCCTGGAGGAACGCGCGCCCCACCAGCGCCGGGTTGAACACGTTCTGCCCGAGCCCCCCCCACACGGCCTTGCCGAACGCGATGGCGAACGCGGAACCCAGCGCGACCATCCAGAGCGCCATGCCGGCCGGCAGCGTGAGACCGAGCAGCAGCCCGGTGATCATCGCCGAGCCGTCGGCGAGCGTGCCGCCCTTCCCCACCGCGCGCTCGGTGAGCAGCGCCACGACGATGGACGTCACGATCACGAGCAGCGCACTGATGCCGAAGAACCACGCGCTCGAGATGATCACCGGCACGAGGCTGAACACCACGTGCCACATGATCTTTGGCGTGCGGTCCGCGGCCTTCACGTGCGGCGAGGCCGAGACGATGAGTTTGTCGGGAGTCACGGCGGTCATGTGGATACCGTCTGCGCGCG
>CAIRBD010000604.1 GCA_903876745.1 uncultured Gemmatimonadota bacterium | reverse complement strand
GGCGATGCGCGCGAGCATCTCCCCGTAGAGACTGCCTGAGCCGTAGAGCGCGTTCTTGTGCACGTCGAGATGCGTGAGGGGAAGACCTGCGGCGCGCGCCACCATCACCTGGGCGCGCAGTTCCTGTTCGAGTTCACGGACATCGGTCGGCACCGCATCGAACCGGTGTCGGAACGAACCATCCGCGTCACACAAGGACGACACGACGGCGCCCGGCAGGATCGGACGCCACCGCGCCTTCGGCCACTCCGCGCTCACGACGAGATGCAGACCGACGTCGAGCCCGGGATGTTTCCGGACCAGCGCCACCGCGTCGTCGAACGCGTCGCCCACCACCATCACGCTCACGGAACTCACCGTGCCCCGGTCCACCGCCGCGAACGCGGCACGGTTGACCGACGCCGACATCCCCACGTCGGCAGCGCTCACTATCAGAAGCTTCGGCCGCGAGAACGCGTTCTGTGAATGCGCCGGCGGCGCGGCGACCGCCGCGAGGGCGCCGATACCGGCCAAACCCCGAAGCGCACGCCGCACCCTACCGCCCCACCGCGAGGGCCGCGATGAGTTTCGTCAACGCGTCGAGGTCGCGCAGATCGAGCACCTCGCCCGGCGTGTGCGAATACCGGCCGGGCCACGACAGGCCGAGGTCGGGCGGACCGAACGCGGCGATGGCGGAGCCGTCGGTGGACCCGTGCGTCGTCCCGACCTGCAGCGGGATGCCCGCGGCCTTCGCCGTGCGGAGCACCCGCTCCCGTTCGGCGCGCGGCGCCACCGACCCATCGTCCAGTCCGCGCAGCACGGCGCCGCGCCCCAACGGCGCGAAGGCGAACATCGGCTGCTCCAACGGCGTGTCGCTCGACACGAACGTGTCGATCGCGTACACGCGCTGCAGCGAGGCGCCGTAGGTGAGGCCGAACGCGCGCGCGCCGAGCAGGCCGCTCTCCTCGCGCGTCGTCCACACGAAGTACACGCGACGCGTGAGCTTCTTCGGATCCACCCGCTTCACCGCCATCAGCAGCGCCGTCGATCCGGTGCGATCGTCCGACGCCCGCCCGGTGACGCGCGTGCCGGCGAGCCGCGTCGCGTGCTTGTCGCCGAGCACCGCGGAACCCACGCGCACGCCGCGCGCGACGAGCGCGGCGGAATCGACGCCGAACCACGCCGTGAGTCGCGCGGGAGCCTTCACCCGGGCGCTGTCGCGCGGCACGAACACGCCGAAGAGCGGACTCGCCGTGGCGCCGCTCGCGTCGGGATCGAACGGCAACACCGCCGGCTGTCCTTCCCATGCCGAGAGGATCACGCCACCGCGCGCGGCGAGCGCGACGGTGCCGTCATTGAGGATGCGCTCCACCTCGAAGCTCACTTCGTCGGTATGCGCAATGAAGGCGATGGAGTCGCGGTCCGGCCCGACCGCGACGATGAGGTTCCCGGCCGAATCCACGGTGGCGATCTTCTGCGCCCATTCAGGGAGGGCGTTTTTCACCGCGTTGCGCACCCGCCATTCATGGCCGGGCACGCCCGGGAGATCGAGCAACGACATCACGGTGCGCTCCGCCTCCTCATAGAGATCGGTGCGCGGCACGCGCGCGGCGGTCACGGCGAGCGGCGGCGCCACCCAGCCCGCGTCCGATGCCGGCGTCGCACCCGCCGCGGCGTACGTAGCGGTGAGCAGCGCGGCGGCCTCACTGGCCTGGATGCTCTCCACCATCGAGCCGGTATATCGCGTGCGCGCGCCGATCGCCCTGGCGCCGGGCACGCTCGCCACGTCGCGCGCCGTGGCGCCCACCACGTATACAGAATCGACCTTTCCGAGACGGCGTAGCGCGCCGCTCAGTCCCTTCCACGCCATGATGTGCCGCGCGGAAAGGATGTACACCGTCTCGCCGCTCGCGACGCGCCCCTGCGCGGCCGCGGTGGCGACGGCGGCGCAGCCCGTGCGCGAGAGCGCGCCGGGGCCGGCCACCCAGCCGTCGAACGTCCACGCCGTGCGCGTGGGCGTGACGGGGTCGAGGAGCGACACACCGAGCCACTCCACCTCGGCGCGGCTGGACGCGCCAACGTCCACCCAGAGCTTGTCTACGCTCACCACCGCCGTGTCGGCCCGATGCTGGCGCGAGAAATGGCCGTTCGCGATCGCGACCACCCCCGGCACCGTGCCGCGCGCCGTGTGGAGCTGCACGCGCTGCGCTTCCATGAACTGGTCGGCGAGCGGATGCTCCAGCGCGGTGCCGATGCGATGCAGGCGGATGTAGCCGTCGCTCGTGATCTCGCTCACGGCATAGGCGTGCACATCGAGCCCGCAGGCCACGACGCGGCGCGGACTCCCCTGCCCCACGCGGCGCACGAGGTTCCCCGAGGCGTCGCGGCTCCAACCGGGAAGCGCGCGCAGCAGCGTGCTGGTGGCGAGTTCCTCGGCACCCGGCGGCGCGGTGAGGCCGATCCAGCGGGAGAGGAGTTCGGCAGTGCGGGCGGGGTCGGCCGACTGGGCGGGGAGCGCGGCCGCGGCGGCAGCCAGCACCATCAGGGAGCGGAAGAAGCGGTTCATCCCTCAAAAGTGCGACGGCGTGACCCTCCGGAGCAATATCACGGCGACCCGCACGGCTCGACACCTGCGCTCCCCGAGACCATTTTTCGGCGCATGTACGCTCTCGCCATCATCCGTTACCGTCGGCCCCTCGACGAGGTGGTCGCGAACACCGACGCGCACCGCGCGTATCTGCGCTCACTGCAGGCCGCCGGCACGCTGCTCGCGTCGGGACCCTTCGAGCCGCGCAACGGCGGCGCGCTGCTCCTGCGGGTGAGCGACGACGACCCGCAGGCCGCGCTCGACCGCGTGCGCGACGGCGACCCGTTCACGGCGCTCGGCATCGCGCAGTACGAGCTGCTGCTGTGGAAGCCCGTGATCGGCGTCGAGGCGCTCGACCGCCTATGACCGCGCCGCTCGTGACGGTCGTGACCCCCTGCTACAACGAGGAGGGGAACGCGCGGGAGATGTATGAGGCGATCAAGGCCATCTTCGCCGCGCTCCCGCAGTACCGGTACGAGCATCTGTTCATCGACAACGCGAGCAAGGACGGCACGGCGCGCGTCCTGCGCGAACTGGCGGCGCAGGACGCGAACGTGAAGGTGATCCTCAACGCGCGGAACTTCGGCCATGTGCGGTCGGGGTACTACGCGCTGCTGCAGGCGCGCGGCGACGCGGTGATCGCGCTCGCCTGCGACTTCCAGGACCCGCCGGAGCTGATCCCCGAGTTCCTGCGCCGCTGGAGCGAGGGGTCGAAGGTCGTGCTCGGCGTGAAGGAATCGAGCGACGAGAGCGGACTGTTCTACGCCATCCGCGGCCGCTATTACCGGACGCTCGCGCGGATGGCCGACGTGGAGCTCGTGAACCAGGCGACCGGCTTCGGCTGCTTCGACCAGACGGTGATCGAGGCGCTGCGGCGCATCGACGACCCGTATCCGTACTTCCGCGGGCTCATCGCCGAGATCGGGTTCGAGCCGTCGGTGGTGCCGTACCGCCAGCCGGCGCGCAAACGCGGCATCTCGAGTCAGAACTTCTACACGCTGTACGACCTCGCCTTCCTCGGCATCGTGAACCACTCGAAGGTGCCGCTGCGGATGGCGACGATCACCGGGTTCGCGACCGGCGTGCTCAGTCTTTTAGTAGCATTTGGTTACTTAATAGCCAAGCTGCTCTTCTGGCAGCAGTTCACGCTCGGCATCGCGCCGATCCTCATCGGGTTCTTCCTGTTCACGTCGGTGCAACTGTTCTTCATCGGCATCCTCGGCGAGTACATCGGGTCCATCTACACCCACGTGCGGCACCATCCGCACGTGTTCGAGCGCGAGCGGCTCAACTTTTGAGCCCGACCGGCCGGCTGAGAGCGCTCGCCGGCGACGCGGGAGTCCGCGCCACCGCGGCGGCGCGCCTCATCGCCCTGGGCGGGGCGCCCGTCACGCTCTACCTCGCCGCCACGCGGCTCCCCCCGGCGGCGCAGGGCTATTACTTCGTCGCCGTGAACGTCGTCGCGCTCGCCCAGCTGTTCGAACTCGGGCTCGGCACGATCGTCGTGCAGTTCGCGAGCCACGAATGGCCGCGCCTGCGCTGGGGGCCGGGCGGCGGACTCGGCGGCGATCCCACCGCGCAGGATGCGGTGCGTGCGCTCGTGCGCGCGGCGCTGCGCTGGTTCGGCGTGGCCGCGCTCGTCCTGTTCGTCGTGGCGGGCGTGGGGGGCGCGGTGCTCTTCGGCCGCGACTTCCAGACGCCGGCGTTCAGCTTCGTCGTCCTCTGGTGCGGCATCGTCGCCGTCACCGCGCTGTATCTGCTGCTCGTGCCGTTCGTGTGCGTCGCCGAGGGGTGCGGCGACCTGACGTCGGTGCAGCGCATGCGCGGCGCGCAGGCGCTCGTGGTGCTCGTCGCGCTCTGGATAGGCATCGTGCAACACGGGCCGCTGCTCGCCGCCTGGCT
>CAIRBD010000603.1 GCA_903876745.1 uncultured Gemmatimonadota bacterium | reverse complement strand
CGCGACCTCGCGCGCCTCGCTGATCCGATGCTCGCCCTCGCCGACCGGCGCGGGCTGGTCGTGCTCGACGAGATCCAGCGGCGGCCCGACCTGTTCCCCGCGCTCCGCGTGCTCGCCGACCGGCGGCCGGTGCCCTGCCGCTTCCTCGTGCTCGGCAGTGCGTCACCCGAGCTGCTCCGGCAGAGCGCCGAGTCGCTGGCCGGCCGCATCGCGTACCATGAGTTGCGGCCGCTCTCGCTCGACGAGGTCGGCAAGCGCGCCCTCGACCGGCTCTGGCGCCGGGGCGGCTTTCCGCGCGCCTTCCTCGCGCGCACCGAGCGCGCGAGCGCCGACTGGCGCCGGGCGTTCGTGCGCACCTTCCTCGAGCGCGATCTGCCGCAGCTGGGTGTCTCGATCCCCGGCTCCACGCTGCAGCGCTTCTGGCAGATGCTCGCCCACACGCACGGCGGCGTGCTCAACAGCTCCGAACTCGCGCGCGCCTTCGGCGTGGCCGACACCACCATCCGTCGGTATCTCGAGACGCTCGAGGCGACGTTCATGGTGCGCCTGTTGCGGCCGTTTCACGCGAACATCGCCAAGCGCCAGGTGAAGGCACCCAAGGTCTACGTCGCCGACAGTGGACTGCTTCACACGCTGCTCGACATCGAGCGCGCGGACGACCTCGAGGGGCACCCGAAGGTCGGCGCGTCGTGGGAAGGGTTCCTGCTGGAGACGGTGGCGCAGCACCTCGGCGCGCGCGCCGACCAGTGCTATTTCTGGGCGACGCACGCGGGGGCGGAGCTCGACCTGCTCGTCGTCGACGGCGCGCGGCGACGCGGGTTCGAGTTCAAACGCACCACGGCGCCGTCCGTCACGCCCTCGATGCGCGCGGCGATGCAGGACCTCGAGCTCGACCGGCTGGACGTGGTGCACGCCGGCAGCGCTGCGTTCAAGCTTGCGCCGAAGATCCACGCCGTGCCGGCGGCACATCTCAGTGAGCTCGCGACATGACCGACGCGCTTCGCCCGCAGCTCCAGGCCTCGCTCGGCGCCGCCTATACCCTCGACCGCGAACTCGGCGGGGGCGGCATGTCGCGCGTGTTCGTGGCGCGCGACGAATCGCTCGGGCGCGACGTCGTCATCAAGGTGCTGTCGCCCGAACTATCGGCGACACTCAGCGCCGAGCGCTTCCTGCGCGAGATCAAGATGGCCGCGGCGCTCCAGGAGCCGCACATCGTGCCGGTGCTCGCTGCCGGGCAGACCGCCGAAGGACTGCCGTGGTACACGATGCCGTTCGTCACGGGCGAGTCGCTGCGCGCGCGCCTGCTGCGCGAGCCGCCGCTGCAGCCCAATCAGGCGATCGGTATCCTCAAGAACGTCGCGCAGGCGCTGGCGTACGCGCACGCGCAGCACCTCGTCCACCGCGACATCAAGCCGGAGAACATCCTCCTGTCGTCGGGGACGGCGGTCGTCACCGACTTCGGGATCGCCAAGGCGCTCTCGGCGTCTGCGACGAAAGCTCGTGGCGATACGCTCACCTCGGCCGGCACGTCGATCGGCACACCGGCGTACATGGCGCCCGAGCAGGCGGTGGGCGACGTGACCACCGATCACCGCGCCGACGTATACTCGTGGGGGATCGTCGCGTACGAGCTGCTTGCCGGAGCGCATCCCTTCGCGCGCCACACGACGTCGGCGGCGCTCGTGACGGCGCACCTCACCGAGGTCCCGGAACCACTCATCGAACACGCGTGGGGCGTGCCCGACGCGGTGAGCGATCTCGTGATGAAGTGCCTCGAGAAGTCTCCGGACGCGCGACCGCAGACGATGGACGCCGTGCTGCACGACCTCGACGAAGGGCAGCGCGTCTCCACGCCGATGACCACGGCAGAAACGCGCGCCGCCGAGGCGGCCGCGGCGATCGCGAAGCGGCCCAAGCTGCCGCCCAAGCCCAAGCGGCCGCGCGAGCCGAAACCGATTCCCTCGGCGACGGCGGAGGCGCACGCGACGTCGCGCGTGCCGATGATCGTCGCCGCGGTGATCGTGATGCTCGCCGTCGCGGCGTATTTCGTGTTCGGGCGTCGTCATGCTTCGGCGCCGGCCGATGCGGACCGGCTTGAAGTGTGCCTTCCAGTTGTTGGCCCAGTCCTCGTTCCTGACCACGGCGATCACGGGCGGGGTGTAGACGAAACCGCCGAAACGGGGACCCACCTCCGCCAGGAAGTCCTCTATCTTGATCCGCATCGCCTCCAGGGAGTCGT
>CAIRBD010000602.1 GCA_903876745.1 uncultured Gemmatimonadota bacterium | reverse complement strand
CGCCGCCGACTCCGCCTATCAGGTCGTGAGCGAGAAGTATCCGAAGAGCGAGCAGGCCCCCACGGCCATCTACAAGCGCGCGATGATCTTCCGGCAGGCGAAGCAGGACAAGCAGGCGCGCACGCTCTTTCAGCAACTGATCGACAAATATCCGAAGTCGCCGCTCGTCGAGCTGGCGCAGGATTTCCTCAAGCAGCTCAAGTAGCCGCGCTCCTCACCGGGCGCGCTGCGGCGCGGACACGACGTGGCCCTCGATCAACAGGACATCCAACCGGCCGAGATGCCGTTCCTCGACCACCTCGAGGAGCTGCGCTGGCGCATCATCAAGAGCCTCTCGGCGCTCATCGTCACGTTCGCCGTGGCGATGTGGGTCTGCACCAACGTCGACATCTTCGCGCTGCTCGCGTTGCCGATCAAGCCGTACCTGCACGGCGCGCCGCTCTACTACACGCACCCGGTCGAGAAATTCACCATCCTGATGGAAGTCGCGGTGGGCATCGCCCTCGCGCTCGCCAGTCCGGTGATCCTCTATCAGGTCTGGGCGTTCCTCTCGCCCGCGCTCACCGGCAAGGAACGCCGCGTCGTGATGCCCGTGTTCGGCTTCGCGCTCGTCCTCTTCTGCTCGGGTGTCGCGATGGCGGTGCTCGTCTTCATCCCCATCACGATGAAGCTGCTGGAGGGGATCAAGACCGACATGCTCGCGCCGCTCCTCACGGCGAGCGAGTACTACGGGTTCGTGATCACCACGGCGCTCGCCTTCGGCGCCGTGTTCGAGCTGCCGATCCTCATTCTGCTGCTCACCGCGCTCGGCCTCATCACGCCGAAGTTCATGGTGAAGTACCGCCGCCATGCGTTCGTGGCGCTGCTCTTCATCTGCGAAGTGGTCACGCCGGGCGATCTCATCATCTCCACGCTCGCGCTGTTCATCCCGGTGTACGGACTCTATGAGTTGAGCATCATCGTCTCGTGGTTCGTGTACCGCGCCCGCCAGAAGCGCCTCGCCCGGCAAGCAGAGGAGCCCGCCGACTGATGCGCGGTGGCCGCGCGGCCCTGCTCGCCGCCCTCCTCGTCGCCGCGGCCGCGCCGCTCGCCGGGCAGGCCACGGGTGGGCAGGCGGGTGCGCAGCAGACCGGCGACCGCATCCCCAAGGCGGCGGCGCGGACCAACGCGCCCCTCACCGCCGCCGATTCCGCCAAGGCGCGCCGCGATTCGCTCAAGGCGCGCCCGCTCGCCAAGTGGGAGCCCGCCGACTCCGTCGGCGAATCGCTCATGCGGAAGGACGGCTACCGGCTCGTGCGCTACATGGCCGACACGGTGCGGTTCGCCGCCAAGACGCACGTCATCAGCCTGCGCTCCACGGAGAAGGAGCGCGCTGCGGTGCAGCGCGAACCGTCCATCCTCGTGGCCCGCGCCATCGACTTCCACGATTCCACGAGCGACGTCTTCGCGACCGGCGACAAGATCGTCCTCCGCGATCCGTCCAAGAACGACGACGTCGAGGCCGAGAAGGAGCTGAAGTTCAACTTCAAGTCGCAGGTCGGCACGATGCGCGACTTCACCACATCCACCAAGGCCGGCGAGACCTGGTTCGTCGCCGGCCACGTGGGCGGCTTCGTCGGCGACTCCACCGACGCCAAGGCCACCGCCGTGTTCGGCGTCGACGGCACCATCACGAGCTGTGACGACTCCATCCTGCACTACCACTTCGCCGTGAAGGAGTTCAAGCGCATCAGCGGCAACACGATGGTCGCCCGCTCCGCGCTGATGTACATCCAGGACGTGCCCGTCTTCTGGTTCCCGTTCATCTTCCAGGACGCGCGCTCCGGCCGCCGCAGCGGCATCCTGACGCCGCGCTTCGGGTTCGCCGAACTGCTCCGCAACAGCCCCACCTACCGGCGCAACGTCGAGAACCTCGGCTACTACTTCGCGCTCTCCGACTACTACGACGCCTCCGTCGGGCTCGACTGGCGCAGCGCCGCCAACGCCACTGCGGTCGATCCGGGATGGGTGCGCCTCAATGGCGACATGCGCTATCAGTGGCGCGACCGTTTCCTCGCCGGCCGCCTCGCGATGTCGCAGCACATGCTCTCGAGCGGGTCGTCGAACACGTCCGTCTCCTGGAACCATCAGCAGGACTTCTCCATCCGGTCCAAGCTGACCGTCAACTTCAACTACGTCACGAGCACCACCATCCAGCGGCAGACGGCGCTCAGCACGCAGGCCGCCGTCGCCACCATCGCGTCGCAGGCCAACTACCAGCGCGACTTCGGGCAGGTGCAGCTCCAGATCGGCGGCTCGCAGCGCCAGTACCCGGGACGGCCGCAGATCGACCGCGACTTCCCGAACATCAACCTCACCGCCAAGCCCATCGAACTGGCCAAGTGGCTCCTGTGGACGCCGACGATGCAGTTCAGCACGTCGCAGAGTCTGCACATGGATTCACAGGGGGACTTCTCCAAACTGTTCGTCGCCAAAGCCGACGCCACCCTCGACAGTCTCAAAGTCGACAAGAGCACGCGCACGTCGAACTTCACCATCAACACACCCTTCAAGCTGGGTGAGACGACGGTCAACCTGGCCATGCGCATGCAGGACCGGGAGAACGACTTCCCTGAGCTGCGCGTCATCGTCGACCCGGCCGACACGTCGAAGCGGTCGAGTCGCATCTACAAACGCACGTATCTCACGACGCTCGACTTCGACATCCCCGTCGCGCTTCCCAAACTGCAGGTCACGGCGCTCGGCCTCGATAAGTGGAACATCGTCCCGACGGTCACGCTCTCGAACATCGACCCCGGCGCGATGATGGTGCGGTCGGAGCGCACGGGATCCAAATGGGCGTCGCAGGGCAAGCGCCTCTCGTACGGCCTGACGATGGCGCCCACGTTCTACGGGCTGTTCAACATCGGCGGCCTGTTCGGCATCGACAAGCTCCGGCACTCCATCACGCCGCAGTTCGGCTACAGCTACGCCGCCGCCTCGAAGGTGAGTGACGACTACCTGGTCGCGCTCGGCCGTTCGCCCGTGGGCTACCTCGGATCGCTCGCGCAGAATCGCGTCACGATGACGCTCGCGACGAACGTCGAGATGAAGTTGAAACAGACCGGCGATTCGTCCACGATGTCGCCCGAAGGCGGCCGCAAGGTGAAGCTCGTCTCGCTGACCTTCACGCCGCTCACCTGGGACTTCGAAAAGGCGCGCCACACCAAGTCGGGCTTCGCCACCGACCGCTTCGGCTATCAGGTGCGCTCCGACCTGCTCCCCGGCTTCGACGTCGGCGTGGATTATTCCCTGTTCCAGGGCAGCACCCTCAGCGACACCGCCAAGTTCAAGCCGTATCTCGAATCGGTGCGCGCCAGCGTGAACCTCGGCAGCGACTCGCCGCTGCTCGCCTGGATCGGACGCCTCGTGAGCGGTGGGCGCGACACGGCGAGCCACGCCGCCGCACCGCCGCAACAGACGGCGCAGAACAACCGCCAGGGCGCCTCGCCGTCCGTCGCCGGCTCCGGACTGCGTGGCCAGAACATCGAGATGCCCAACGGCAAGGTGTTCGACATGTCGCTCACCTTCTCGATGGCGCAGCAGCGGCCTCCGGTGGGGGGCAACGTCATCCAGTACGATCCCTCCATCCAGTGCGCCGGGCTCCAGGCCATCAATCCCATCCAGTACGACATCTGTGTGCGCAATGCGCTCGCCGCGCCGCCGGTGCAGGCGAGCAACACGCAGACCACGGCCGGCGGCTCCTTCATCCAGTACCCGCCGCAGACCAACATCCAGGGGCGCACGAGCTTCAATCTCACGCAGAACTGGTCGGCCGCCTGGAGCACCAACTACGACGTCGTGCGCAAGGAGTTCGGCTCGCAGTCGGTGAGCCTCGTGCGCAACATCCACGACTGGCGCGCCATCTTCGGATTCACGCAGGCGCCCAATGGCGCGTTCTCGTTCACGTTCAACGTCGCGCTCAAGGCCGAGCCCGACCTCAAGTTCGACTACAACAAGGCGAGTTACCGGCAGTCAGGGACCACCGTCCCCTGACCGCCACCGCGCCTTCATTCCGGCCGCCGCCATCCCATCGCAGATGACCACCACTCCGCTCGCCATCGACGGCCGCACGCTCACCATCGCCGATGTGGGCGCGGTGGCGGTCGGCCTGCG
>CAIRBD010000601.1 GCA_903876745.1 uncultured Gemmatimonadota bacterium | reverse complement strand
GGCTCACCTTCCTCGGCAGCTTCATCGCCGACGTCACCGTGCGAACCCCCGAGCTGCCGCGCTGGGGCGAGAGTGTGTTCGGCTCCGGCTTCTCCATCGGCGCGGGCGGCAAGGGCTCCAATCAGGCCGTCGCCGCGGCGCGCCTCGGCGGCCGCGCGTCGTTCATCAGTAAACTCGGGCGCGACGCGTTCGCCGAGCTCGCGCGCTCCACGTGGCGCACCGAGGGCGTTGACACGGCGTTCTGCACGGAATCGTCGCGGTACCCCACGGGCGCCGCGACCGTGCTCGTGCACGCCGACCACGGGGAGAACGCCATCGTCGTCGATCCCGGCGCGGGCATGCAGCTCACGGCCGACGACGTGGAAGCCGCGGCCGGTCGCATCGCCGAGTCGAGGGTGTTTGTCTCGCAGCTCGAGGTGCCGGTACCGGTCGTGACGCGCGCGCTGACGATCGCGCGTGCCACGGGGGTGACCACCATCCTCAACCCGGCGCCCGCGCTGCCCATCGGCGACGACGTGCTCGCGCTGGCCGACTATCTCACGCCCAACGAGACCGAAGCCGCGGCACTGGCCGGGCTCCCCGTGGACTCGCTGGAAGAGGCCGACGCGGCCGCGGCGGCGTTGCTCGCACGCGGATCGCGCTGCGTCATCATCACGCTCGGTGCGAGAGGGGCGCTCGTGAAATCGGCCGCGCAGACGGTGCACATTCCCGCGGTCTCGGCCGGGCCGGTGGTCGAGACCACCGGCGCCGGTGACGCGTTCAACGGCGCGCTCGCCGTGGCGCTCTCCGAGGGGATGGACGTGGTGCGGGCGGCCCGATTCGCCTGCGCCGCCGCCGGCATCGCCGTCACGCGCGCCGGCACGTCGGCGTCGATGGCCACCCGCGCCGAACTCGACGCGCTGCTGCGGCGCTAGCGCCGGCGCACCGGCGTCCCCGCACCCCCGCGCAGGCGTCTCGCCCGGGCCCTCATCCGGCTATCTTTCACCGATTGTGGGTCTCGACTTTCCCCTGATGCAGGTACGCCGGTGAGCAACGACACACCCCGTCGGGATTTCATCCGCGACATGGTCGCCGAAGATGTGGAGAGCGGCCGGTTCGGGCGCGGCATCTGCACGCGCTTCCCACCCGAGCCGAACGGCTTCCCGCACATCGGCCACGCGAAGTCCATCTGCCTCAACTTCGGCATCGCCAAAGAGTTCGGCGGCAAGATCAACCTGCGCTTCGACGATACCAACCCGTTCACCGAAGACATCAAGTACGTCGAGGCCATCAAGCGCGACATCCGCTGGCTCGGCTTCGAATGGGACGAGGAGTTCTATGCCAGCGATTATTTCGAACGCTTGTTCGAAATCGCCGTGGCGCTGGTGGAGAAGGGCAAGGCGTACGTCGACAGCGAGAACGAGGACGAGATCCGCGAGCACCGCGGCACGGTGACGGCTGCCGGCACGCCGAGCCGGTACCGCGACCGCAGCGTCGAGGAGAACCTCGACCTGCTCGCGCGCATGAAGGCGGGCGAGTTCCCCGACGGCGCGCACGTGCTCCGCGCCAAGATCGACCTCGCGCACCCGAACATGATCATGCGCGATCCCCTGCTGTACCGCATCCGGCACGCCACGCATTACCGCCGCGGCGACGCCTGGTGCCTGTATCCGCTCTACGACTACGCCCACGGACTGAGCGACGCCATCGAGGGCATCACGCACTCGCTCTGCACGCTCGAGTTCAAGGACAACAAGGACATCTACGACTGGCTCGTGCGCGAAGCGGGGTTCAATCCGCCACCCGAGCAGACGGAGTTCGCGCGGCTCGTACTCGACTATACCGTCGTGAGCAAGCGCAAGCTCCTCAAGCTCGTGAACGATGGGCACGTGAATGGATGGGACGACCCGCGCCTCCACACGCTGAGCGGCATCCGCCGCCGCGGCGTGACCCCCGAGGCTATCCGAGACCTGTGCGAGACCGTGGGCGTGGCCCGCAAGCCGGCCCGCACCGAACTCGCCACGTACGAACACGCCGTGCGTAACGACCTCAACATGCGCGTGCCGCGTGTGCTCTGCGTGGTGAAGCCGCTCAAGGTCGTCATCACGAACTATCCCGAAGGGCAGGTCGACCAGCTCGACGCGAGCTACTACCCGCACGACGTGCCGCTCACCGGCTCGCGCACGGTGCCGTTCTCGCGCGAGCTGTACGTGGATCGCGACGACTTCATGGAAGATCCGCCCAAGAAGTTCTTCCGCCTCGGCCCCGGTCGCGAAGTGCGGCTGCGCTACGGCTACTTCATCACGTGCACCGAGGTCATCAAGGACGCCGCCGGCGAAGTCGTCGAGTTGCGCTGCACCTACGACCCCGCCACGCGCGGCGGCGACTCGCCCGACGGCCGCAAGGTGCAGGGCACCATCCACTGGGTCTCGGCCGCGCACGCCATCGATTGCGAACTCCGGTTGTACGACCGGCTGTTCACGGTGCCCGACCCCGACGACGTGCCCGACGGACAGGACTTCACCTCGGTGATCAACCCGAACTCGCTCACCGTGGTGCGCGGCGCCAAGGTGGAACCGAGCGTGGCCGCCGACCCCGTGGGCACACGCTATCAGTTCGAGCGAACCGGCTACTTCGTGAGCGACGACGATTCCGCCCCCGGCGCTCTCGTGTTCAACCGCACGGTGACGCTCCGCGATTCCTGGGTGAAAGAGAAGGCGAAAGGCTGATGGCCACCGGCAATTTCCACATCGGTATCATGGGCAATCTCTTCTCCGGGAAGACGACGCTCATGAACGCGCTCGCCAGCGATCCGTACCGCGCCGAGCTGCAG
>CAIRBD010000600.1 GCA_903876745.1 uncultured Gemmatimonadota bacterium | reverse complement strand
GTCCGTGCTCGTCACGCTGCCGCCGAGCTGCTTCACCATCTGCATCACCTGACCGCGATGGTACGTCGCGTGGTTGCTGACGTGAAAGAGCAGGTCGCCGAGACGGTACTCGAACGGCGTGCCTTTCATGTTCTGGTACTGCAGGGGCTCGGCGAGCCGCGCGTCGTCGAGTGACGCCAGGAAACGCATGCGCTCGTCATCCAGTGCGTGATACGCGGCGCGAAACTCCACGACCGTGCGGAACGTCCCCCTCGCCGGGAACGTGCTCGGCGACCGCCCGTTGAAGCGCTCCAGCCAGAGCCAGTCGGCGCCGTAGATGTGCTCCACCGTGCCGAGCACCGAGGCGAAGCTCGTGCCGAGGTCGCGCGTGAGGGCCTCGTCGTCGAGCGTGGCGCAGGCGTCGAACATATGATCGTTCGCCCAGCGGGCGTATCGGTACCAGCGCACGACCTCCGCCGGCATCACCCGACCATCGACTTCATCACGAACCAGACGTTCGCCGGACGTTCGGCGAGCCGCCGCATGTACCACGGGAACCAGCTCGCGCCGTAGCTGATGAGGGTGCGCACGTTGCGCCCCGCATCGCGCAGCTGCCGCTGGTCGCCGTCGCGGATGCCGTAGAGCATGTGGATCTCGTAGCCGCCGTCGGGTACGCTCAGGTCGCGCGCCTTGTCGATGAGGCGCCGCAGCAGCGGCACGTCGTGCGTGCCGAGGATGGGAAAACGCTTCCCCTGCGCCGCAGCCTCGAGCATGCGCACCGAGAGTTCGTAGAACGCACGGTCCGTGTCGGCCTTCTCGGGGAACGCGAGGTCGGCGGGCTCGGCGTAAGCGCCCTTCACGAGCCGGATGGTGGGCGAGATGGCGATGAGCGACTCGAGGTCGGCCGGCGTGCGCCGCAGGTACGCCTGCAGGCAGATGCCGACCTTCTCGTGCTTCGCGCGCAAGCCGCGATACAGCGCCAGCGTGCGATCGACGTACGAGGAATCCTCCATGTCGATCCAGAAGTACGTGCCCGTGCTCTCCGCCTTCTGCGCCAGCGTCTCGCAATACTCGGCGCACTTGTCCGGCGAGAGGTCGAGGCCCAGCTGCGTCGGCTTGATCGAGACGTGCCCGGGCACGCGACGCGCGGCCACCTGATCGAAGAACCAGAGGTAGTGATCGCGCACCGCTTCGGCGTCGGCCAGCGACGAGAGGTTCTCGCCGAGCTTCGTGAACACCGTGCCCCGCCCCTCGGCGGCGAGCTTGAGCGCCGCATCGAGCGCTTCCTCGGGCGATTCCCCGGGCATGAAGCGGCGCACGGCGCGCTTCACGAATGAACGATGCGATACCTGGTCGGCCAGGAAGCGGCTCTTCGAGGCGCGCAGGAGGACGGCACGAGCGATGGACATTATGGTCTCCAGGTTCCCTGTGCGACCTTCGGCACGAATTTGTCGATGCCGCGCGGCGGGAACGACAGTGTCTTTCCCTGCTCGGCGCTCTGATACGCCGTCATCAGCACACGCACTACGTCGAGCCCGTCGTCCCACGTGAGGAGCGGCTGCTCCTTGCCGAGGAAGGCGCGCACGAAGTGACGGTCTTCATTCGTGTAGCCGTAGGCCGCGTATTCCTCAGGCACCACCGGCATCACGCCCTGCTCCGCGTTCTGTTTTTCGACGAGGTCCTCGCCGGCGCGGCCGGTCACTTCACGGCTGAAGAACAGATTGAGCCCGCTGTCGAGCGAGTTCCACTTCATCGAGTACTCGGGACCGAGCAGTTCGGCCGAGAGGCGCAGTCCGGCGCCGACGAAGCTCCAGCTCGTCGTGGCCTCGCCGATGGCGATGCCGTCGGGCGTCTCGAACTCGATCATCACGCTCGCGAAATCCTCGGACGGCTGCTTGGCGTAATCGGCCTGCATCGTCTGCTTGAGGATCTTCGCGTACTTGGCACGCGACCACTTGAGCGAGGCGATGTGGCCGGTGATGCGCACGGGCTTCACGCTCTCACGGTCATCGCCGGGCTTGGTGAGCAGGTGCCGTACGACGAGCGCCGAGTGGCACATCATGTCGTTGAGCACACCGCCCCCCTGCAACTTGCCGTTCCAGAACCAGGGCATGTGCGGCCCCGCATGCTCCTCGGCGGCGCGGGCAAGGTACGGGCGCCCCGTGGTCGCGGCGCCGCGCGCCCAGAGCAGGGCGCGCCCCGTCTCGATGTGCGGCGCGAAGAGCTGGTTCTCGAGATAGCCGGTCATCAGCCCGATGCTCTTCACGAGCTTCGTGATGTACGTGGCCTCGGCCACGTTGCGCGCGAGCGGCTTCTCGCAGGCGATCCCCTTGAGGGTGCCCTTGCCGCTCTTGATGGCGTGGACGATCTCCTCGACGTTCTCGATGCGCGCCTGATTGGGCCCGGTGAGCCAGAGCGCGTCGATGGCCGGATCGGCGATCATGTCGGTGATCGTCTTGTACGCCTTGGCGTGGCCGATGTCGAGCGAGCGCGCGAGCGCTGCCGCCGAGGCGGCGTTCTTGGCGTTGGGGCTCCACACGCCGAGCACGTCGGCGTCGCGGACGCCGCGCCAGCCCTGCATGTGGAAGCGCGCGTTGAAACCGGAACCGATGAAACCGACGCCGAGTCTCGAGGAGGACATGCCAGTCATGGTTTGGAGGAGAGAATGCCGACCTGCTAGAAGATCCCGACCTTGCCCTTCACCGACGCGATGAGCTTGGCCGGATCGTAGGCGACGCCCTGCCTGAAAACTAAGTCCACGTTGCGGAGGTCAGCGATGCGCACCGACGGGTCGCCGGCGAGGACCACGAGGTCGGCCTGCTTGCCCACGGCGAGCGAGCCCACCACGTCGTTACGCTTGAGGTAGGTGGCGCCGTTGAGCGTCCCCACGCGGATGGCCTCCAGCGGCGTGAGCCCCGCCTCGACGAGCAGTTCCAGCGCGCGCTGGTCGGAGTAACCGGGAATCACGCCGCCGCCCCCCGTGGGATCGGTGCCCGCCACCAGCAGCCCGCCGGCGCGGAAGAAGGCGAGCTCCATGGCGCCGGCCTTCGGGAAGAGCGCGGTGTACGGGCTCTGCGCGGTGCGCTGCGTCTGCGCGAACCGCTGCTCGAACTGCTCCCTGAGCTGGGGGGTGAGCACGTCCTGGCCGGGCGGCATCGGCCGGCCCGGGGTGAACGTCTCGAAGATCGTGAGCGTGGAGGTGAGCGCGACTTTGCGCCGCACGAGCTCGGCGACGAGCAAGGTGAACGGCTTCCCCTTGAGATCGACCGCGGCGAGCGAGGCCTGCACACTCGCGCCGCTCGGGCATTCGTCGGGTTTCTTGTCGGCGACGAAATCGCTCGAGGCGAAGAATCCGTGCTCGAGATCGTCGATGCCGGCCTCCGCCGCTTCGCGGTAGGTCACCGAGCAGAGGTGCCCCGTGATCCTGAAACCACGCGCATGGGCGGCTTCGGCGGCTGCGCGGAGCTCGTCGCGCGTGATGTGCATGTAGGCCTTGAACGAGGTGGCGCCCTCGTCGGCCCAGAAGTTCACCTCGCGGCGCGCATCGGCGGCGTCCTTGAGGGCCCGCACTTGTCCCAGGGCGAGCCCCGGGCCTTCCAGATACGGCGCCGTGGCATCGAGCCACGGGCCCGGCTTCAGGCCGGCCTCGATCGCCCGTTTGATGGCGAGCTCACCGTAGCCGTTCATGTTGCCGCCGGTGCGCATCGACGTCACGCCGCCGGCGAGGTACAGCCGGGTGAAGCTCTCCGCGTAGTTGCCGTACACGCCGGGGCCGGCCGGGTAGAACAGATGCTCGTGCACCATCACGAGGCCGGGGATCACGGATTTGCCCGCGAGGTCCATCACGAGCGCGCCGGCGGGGATGGCGGTGGTGGCGTCGTCGCCGAGCGCGGCGATGACGCCGTCGCGCAT
>CAIRBD010000599.1 GCA_903876745.1 uncultured Gemmatimonadota bacterium | reverse complement strand
GCGAGGTGGCGCTCGCCGACCTGCTCGCGCTCTCGGCGCAGTTGCTCGAGAGCGGGCTCATCGAGGTCTTGCCTGAGCCGGCTGCATAGCTTCGTCGCGTTGCCCGCGGCCGATCGCGTGCTGACGGTTCGCGCGATCGTGTGGCTCGTGGTGATGCGGCTGGCGCTGCCCGTGGTGCCGTTCCGTTGGCTGCGGGCATGGATCGATGGCAAGGCGCGCGCCGCTGTGCCGCACCCGGACAACGCGCCGCTCGCCGTACGACGCGCCATGCAGCGGGCCACACGCAGCGTCGGCGGCACCTGCCTTGCGCAGGCGATGGCGGCCGAGCGGCTCCTGCGTGCCGGCGGGCACGAGACGACGCTCACGATCGGGGTGGCGCGGGGCGAGGCAGGTGCTCTGCCGCTCGATGCGCACGCCTGGGTGGCATCGGGCGGCGTGATCGTTGCGGGCGACGGTGAGTTGGCGCGCTACACGCGGCTCGTCACGTACGAGTCGGGCGCGTGAGTCGGCGCGCGCCATCTTGCGTGCGCGTGGGCGCGCCGTGAGCGCGTTCGCGGCGATCGTCGCGCGCGGGGGAGGCGATGGGCTGCCGCACGCGCTGCGCGCGATGACCGGCGCGTTCGGTGCCGAAGCGCCGCATGGCGTCGCACGGCGGCATTTCGGCGCCGACGGGCGTGCCATCGATGACGACGCATCGCCGCCCGAGCGCGGCGCGGCGGCGGGGCTCGCGCACGGTCTGCTCGTGGCGCGCGACGGCGCGACGCTCGGCCCGCAGACGATCGATGCACGGTGCTGGATCGCCGGCGACATCCGGATCGACGGGCAGGACGTGCTGCGGGCGGCGCTGCGCGATGCGGGCGCGGCGCTGCGCGGCGACGAGTCGGATGAACAGCTCGTGCTGCAGGCCTACGCCGCGTGGGGCGACGATTGTGTCGCACGCCTGATGGGCGATTTCAGCTTCGCCCTGTGGGACGGCGGCACGCGCACGCTGCTGTGCGCGCGCGACGGGTTCGGCGTGCGTCCGCTGTACTACGCCGAGTTCGGGGACGTGTTCGTGTGCAGCAACGTGCTCGCGGCGGTCCGTGCGCATCCCAGCGTGGGCGCGGCGCTGCACGAACCGGCGATCGTGTCGTATCTGCAGTGGGGATTCAACGTGGACCGCGAGCGCACGACGTTCGCCGACGTGCGGCGGCTGGCGCCCGCGCGGCAGTTCGCCGTGTCGGCGGCGCGCGGCGTGCATGCGGCGCGCGCACACTGGCAGTTCCCGACGCCGGCGCCGCTGCGCTACGCCGACGCGCGGCAGTATGTGGAGCAGTACCGCGCCATCCTTGGCGACGCGGTGCGTGACCGGGTGCGCGTGCCGCGGCTGGCGATCATGCTGAGCGGCGGGCTCGATTCCACGAGTCTGGCGGCGACGGCGCGCCGTGTGGCACCTGCGGTGACGTACGAGGCGTTCACGGCCGACCTGTCGGCGCATATCGTCGACGACGAGGCGCGGCTCGCCGGGATGGTCGCGCGCTCGCTGGGGATGACGCATCACGTGTACGACGGATGGGGGGAGCCGCTCACCTACCTCGACGACGCGTCGTTCACGCCGCCCGAGCCGTTCGATGCGTCGAATCTCGCCGACGCGCGGCGTACCGCGGCTCGGGTCGCGTCGGTGTCGCCGGTGGCATTCATCGGCGAAGACGGGGATTCGCTGTTCGATCCGCCGTCGTTACTGCAGAACGTGCGCACGTGGGGCCTGCTGGACGTCGCCCGCCGCGCGGCTGCCTTCGTGCACGCGTACCATCGCAAGCCGCACACGGGACTCTGGCTGCGCCGGCGATGGCGCGACGCGATACGCTCGCCGAGGAGCCACGTGCCGGCGTTCGTGCGGGCCGACGTCGCGGCGCGCACCGCGGTGCAGAGCCCCGACGTGACGTGGCGACATGCGACGCGGCCGGAGGCGGCGTCCTACCTTGGAAGCACCGCATGGCAGGCGGCGGTGGAGACATCGCGTCCCGCATGGACCGGCGCGGCGCACGAGGTGCGCTGGCCGCTGACGGACGCCCGGCTGCTCGCGTTCGTGTTCTCGATTCCGCCAATCCCGTGGTGTCAGGCCAAGGAACTGACGCGGGTGGCGTTCCGCGGGGAGTTGCCCGCCGAAGTGCTGTCGCGTCCGAAGACGCCGGTGCGCGGCGAAGGGCCGACGCTCGATGCGGCGATGCGGGGGTGGCTATCAACCCACCCCGTGAACTTCGGGCACGAAATTGCACAGTTTATTGACACTGACCAGTTTCTTGCTACGTTCAAGAAAGCTGAGTCGGATGATCTGCCGATGCTTTCCAGGATGATCCAGTTGGATGCGTGGTTGAGGCGATTCCGTTAATGTCCTCGTAGGGGCACCATCCATCTGTACGCAGGGCGAAATGTCTGACCGGCAGAAGATCGCCGTGATGGGCAGGTCGGTAGGGGAGGTAAAAAAATGAAGGGAATCACCGCAGGATCTGGTGCCGCCGTGCGGCCCGCTGTGACGCGCTATCCGTATGTCGCTCCCGCAATGAGGAGACTCGGAAGCTTGTCGGAGCTCACGCGGCGTGTGGGAACGAATGTGAATGCCTTGCGAGATAAGCCAGGTGGCGGTACGAACAAGACACAATAACTCCCGACGCCCGTGACCAACGTACGACGCGCAGTCTCTTCGAAACTCCATCCGAACGCTGCGCGGGTCGCGTACGCGGCGCCGTCGTTGCGTCGACTGGGCTCATTGTCGCAGCTTACACAGAAGACCGGTTGTGCCGGAGGACTGCTCGACCGCGGCTTCAACGGCTGCGGATTCGCAACGAATTCCAAGACGAGGTAACGATGCGGGAAGTCGTCACCCGCGATGCGATTTTGTCCGAATCCGGAACAGATGCGCATCGCAGTACGTATCGCCAGCCCGCGCTCGCGCGCCTGGGCTTGCTGGCTGACGTGACACGAACCATCGGGTGCCTCTCGTCAGCGACCAAGGACGGACCGCCCGGCGGCGGCTGTCACACCAAGACGCGATAGTCCGGCGGCGGTCGTCGTTCACTAATCCGGAGCGGATCGCGGTGTACGACCTGCGCGACTACGACATCATGTTCGCCGATCCCGTGCGCACGCAGGCGTTCCTCGACGCGATCGCGCACGCGGTGCAGCCCGGCGACGTCGTGGTGGAGATCGGCACCGGCGTCGGCTACTTCGCGGTCGCGG
>CAIRBD010000598.1 GCA_903876745.1 uncultured Gemmatimonadota bacterium | reverse complement strand
TCGAGGATCTGCAGCAGGATGTTGAACACATCTGGATGCGCCTTCTCGATCTCGTCGAACAGCACCACGGCGTACGGACGGCGCCGGATGGCCTCGGTGAGCTGCCCGCCCTCCTCGAAGCCCACGTAGCCCGGGGGCGCGCCGATGAGCCGCGCCACGGCGTGCTTCTCCATGTACTCCGACATGTCGATGCGCGTCATCGCCGCTTCGTCGTCGAACAGGAACTCGGCGAGCGCGCGCGCCGTCTCTGTCTTGCCCACGCCGGTGGGCCCCAGGAAGATGAAAGAACCAACAGGACGATTCGGGTCCTGCAGCCCGGCGCGTGAACGGCGCACGGCGTTCGCCACGGCCTCCACCGCCTCGGGCTGCCCCACCACGCGGCGCGCGAGCTCCTCGCCGAGCTTGGTGAGCCGCTCCTTCTCGCTCTCCATCATCCGCGTCACAGGGATGCCCGTCCACTTCGCGACGATGTCGGCGATGTCGTCGGCGCCCACTTCCTCCTTGAGGAACCGCGCCCCGCCTTCCTGCTGCGAGGCGAGCTGCGCCTCGGTCTCCTTCATCTGCTGCTCGAGCTGCGGCACGCGCCCGTACTGGATCTCGGCGGCGCGGCCGAGGTCGCCCGCGCGCGTCGCGCGCTCGGCCTCCGTGCGCGCTTCGTCGATCTGCTGCTTGAGCTTGCCCACGTTGCCGAGCGCGTTCTTCTCCGACTGCCACTGCGCCGTCATCGCGTCCATGTTCTCGATCGACTCGGCGAGTTCGCGCTCCAACGCCGTGCGCCGTTCGCGGCTCACGGCGTCCTTCTCCTTCTGCAGCGCGAACAGTTCGATCTTGAGCTGGTCGATACGCCGCTTCACCACGTCGATCTCCTGCGGCAGCGAGTCGATCTCGATGCGCAGTCGGCTCGCCGCCTCGTCCATGAGGTCGATGGCCTTGTCGGGGAGGAAACGGTCGCCGATGTAGCGGTTGCTCAACGTGGCCGCCGCGACGATGGCGCCGTCGGTGATGCGCACGCCGTGATGCGACTCGTAGCGCTCCTTGAGCCCGCGCAGGATGGCGATGGTGTTCTCCACCGTCGGCTCGCCCACGTACACGGGCTGGAAGCGGCGTTCGAGCGCCGGGTCCTTCTCGATGTGCTTGCGGTACTCGTCGAGTGTGGTCGCGCCCACCACGCGCAGTTCGCCGCGCGCGAGCATCGGCTTGAGCATGTTGCCGGCGTCCATCGAGCCTTCGGCCTTGCCGGCGCCGACCATCGTGTGCAGCTCGTCGATGAACAGGATGACCTGTCCTTCCTGCTTGCCGAGGTCGCTGAGCACGCCTTTCAGGCGCTCCTCGAACTCGCCGCGGAACTTCGCGCCGGCGATCAGCGAGCCCATGTCGAGCGCCAGAATGCGCTTGTGCTTGAGGCCCACGGGGACTTCGCCGTTGACGATGCGCTGCGCCAGGCCCTCGACGATCGCGGTCTTGCCGACGCCCGGTTCGCCGATCAGCACCGGGTTGTTTTTGGTTTTACGCGAAAGGATGCGGATCACGTCGCGAATCTCGGTCTCACGACCGATGACAGGGTCCAATTTGCCTTCGCGGGCCATGGCGACGAGATCGCTGCC
>CAIRBD010000597.1 GCA_903876745.1 uncultured Gemmatimonadota bacterium | reverse complement strand
GCAGGCGGCCGAGCCGGTCGCGCTGACGGAAGTGCTGGTCGATCACGAACCGGTTGGTGAGCCCGAGCCCCGGCGCGAGCGTCACCTTGCCCGCCACCGGCGACGATCCTTCCTGCCCGAACGCGATCATGTGCTCCGAGAGAAAACTCGCGCCCGCGCTCGTGCCGGCCACGTGCACACCCTCGGCGTTGCGCGTGCGGATGAGCTTCGCCACCGGCGTGCCGCCGAGCACCGTCGTCAGTCGCAGCTGCGCACCGCCGGTGAGAAAGATCCCCGTGGCCTCGCCGAGCCGCTTGAGACGGCCCTGCTCTTCGCAGTCGCGCCGGGTGTCGAAATCGATCGACGCCGCGTCGGCCGCGCCGAGCTCCTTGAACAGCTTCACGTAGCGCTCGCCCGTGTCGGCGAGCCGCGACGCCGTGGGGAGCACGACGATGTCCGCGTCGCGCCCGCCGCAGAGCGTCACGAAGCGCTGCAGGATCTCCGGGTCATTGTCCTTCTCTTCCGCGCCGCCGATCGGGATGATGAAACCGCGCGTGGAACCGTCTGGAATGAGGGCAGGCATAAGGTCGCGTCAGGTTTCGAATGCATCCGTCGATGCGCCGGTCGCTCGGTGCAAGCGCAAGCGGCATAAAGACCTCGACGGTCTGGAAGACTCAGTTTGTAACCAGTGAAATCTAGCGGTCCGGGCTTCGGACCGCCGTCGCCGGAGAGAAAATTGCCGCCCGAAACGCAACTGGCGAACCGGGTACTTTCGGGGTAACCTATGGCTCCATGACCACTTATCGCAGTGCCCGGCCGGACGTGCACATTCCGTCTTGCTCGCTCACCGCCTTCGTGTTCGAGCACGCCGATCGGTGGCTCGACGCCCCGGCGTTCATCGAGGGCCCCACCGGGCGCGCCGTCAGCTATAGGGCGGTGCTCGACCTCATCCGCCGCGTGTCCGTTGGGCTGGCCGTCCGCGGACTATCGAAGGGGCAGGTCATCGCCGTGTTCGCGCCGAATGTCCCCGAGTACGCGGGCGTCCTGCACGGCGCGGCCTCCATCGGCGTCATCACCACCACGGCGAACCCGATGTACTCCGCGGCGGACCTGCGCCGCCAGCTCATCGACTCCGACGCGCGGCTGCTCTTCACCACCGCCGCGCTGTATCCGAAGGCGCTCGAGGCGATCGACGGGTCGCGGGTCGAGGAGATCGTCGTCATCGGCACGCGTGTCGACGGCGCCACCTCGCTCGCCGACTTCACCGCGCACGACGGCGCACCACCGCAGGTCGACATCTCCCCGGACGACGTGGCGGTGCTCCCGTACTCGAGCGGTACCACCGGCCTGCCCAAGGGCGTGATGCTCACGCACGGCAACTTCGTGGGCAACCTCGCGCAGGGCGCGCACCTCGAGGGCGACTTTCCGAGTTCGCACACGGTGGCCGTGTTGCCGTTCTTCCACGCCTACGGCCAGTACGTGTACCTCGGGCTGCGGCTGCGCGCCGGCCACTGCAACGTCACGATGCCGCAGTTCGATCTCGAGACGTTCGTGCGGCTCGCGAGCGAGCACCGCGTGCGGCAACTGTACGTGGTGCCTCCCATCCTGCTCGCGCTCGCGCGGCATCCGGTCGTCGCACAGTACGATCTGTCGGCGCTCGAACTCGTGACCGTGGGCGCGGCGCCCGTGAGCGCGGCCGTCGCCGGCGAACTCGCCGACCGCCTCGGCGTCACCGTGCGGCAGGCCTTTGGCGCCACCGAACTGAGCCCCGCCGTCTCGGCAGGCGGCCACACGAAGGCCACGGCGCGCGCCGACACCGCGGGGCTGCTCGTACCGAACACCGAACTGCGGTTCGTCGATCCGCAGACGCTGCAGGACGTGCCGCCGGGCGAACAGGGCGAACTCTGGGTGCGCGGTCCGCAGGTGATGAAGGGCTACCTCAACCGTCCCGACGCCACCGCCGAGTGCATCACCGCGGACGGCTGGCTGCGGATGGGCGACATCGGCTTCATGGACGCCGACGGCTTCATCCACGTGCTCGACCGGCTCAAGGAGTTCATCAAGTACAAGGCGTTCCAGGTGGCGCCCGCCGAGCTCGAATCGGTGCTGCTCACGCACCCCGCGGTCGCCGACGTCGCCGTCATCCCAAAGGCCGACGACGAAGCCGGCGAGGTGCCCAAGGCGTTCGTCGTCCTGCGCGGCGAGGCCGATGCCGCGGCGTTGATGGCGTACGTCGCGGAGCGCGTGACGCCCTACAAGAAGGTGCGCCACGTCGAGTTCGTCGACGCCATCCCGAAGAGTCCGTCGGGGAAGATCCTGCGCCGCGAGCTGGTCGCGCTCGAACGCTCGCGCGGATGATCGCGCGGCGCGACAGCGCGCGCTGCTAGGGTTTCTCTCCCGGTCGATACCGCACCACCGCCTGCGCGTCCACGTCCTTCGCCGTGAACGCGACGGTCTTTAGTTCCCCCTTCGCGAACAGCTCCGCCTGATCGGCGAACCACGGGGATTCGGGGCGCGGGCTCTCGCCGTACGCCAGCACGGAATAGGCGCGCGGCACGTCGGCGAACTCCACGGCGAGCACCCAGCCGTCGCCGCCGTTCGCCGTGAACGTGCCGTCGGCGGCGCGCTCGAACTGCAGCACGCGAAAGCAGCCCAGCGTGCCGCTGCATCCGCCCACCGGCACGTCCACCGTGCCACGGCGCACGCGGTGCACCGTGCCCCACGCCACGTCGTAGGCGCCGTAGCGCTTCGTCGTCTCGGTGACGGCCCATGCGAACGCCTCGGCCGCGCGCGAGGCGTCGGCCAGGCCCGTCGGCGTACGGAGCGGGTCAGCCGCCGACCAGATCTTCTCGAAGCGCAGCGAGTCAGGGCGCCCCTGCGCGTAGCGCGCCCACCACGTGTCGAACAGCACGGCGCCCTTGCTGTCGGCGGCGGCCGAGTTGTTCCACTGCTCGAGCAGGGCGAGCGCGGCGGCCGCGTCGCCCGCGGGCTGCGTCGCGCGCACGGCGGCGATGAGCGCCGGCTTCACGCGGTCGGCGAGCAGCATCCGGTACGAGTGCTTCATGCGCACCACGTCGTCGAGGCTCACGGTGTCGTCGCCGCCCACGATCTCGAGGGCGAGCTGGCTGCGCAACGAGAATGATGGCTTCTCGAAGTTCGGATACGCGTTGGTCGTGTCGATCGGGCCGCGCACGTTGGTGAAGTGCGGGGAACTGTTCTCGTTGTGCACGTAGCCGCCGCGCGGGTTCAGCACCTGGGGCAGGGAATCCCATGGCACGTAACGCGTCCACGCGTCGCGCGTCTCGCGAACGGGGATGGCGATCGTGTCACCCCCCGACGGATGCGGCAGCGCCGGGAGCGTGGCGTTCCAGACGAACAGGATGTTGCCGGCGTGGTCGGCGTACGTGAAGTTCGAAGTGGTTCGTCCGCGGAGCCGCATCGCGTCCTTCCACTCGGCGAGCGACGTGGCGCGCATCATCCGCAGGAACTGCTCGCCGCCGCGGAACTCGCCGTCGCCGGCCGTCTTCACCACGTAGATCTTCCCGTGCGCGCGCAGGATCACCGGCCCGAGCGTCGTCGACCATGTCTCCCGCACTTCCGACGCGAGCGTGCGGCCGTTGCGGTACTGCACGGCGACGAGCTCGCGCGTGAGCGGCAGCGATGTGCCGTCGAGCAGGTAGTGGTCGGGCGTCGTCGCGTCGGCGTCGAGCGAGTAGATCTCGCTCAATCCCTGCGCGTTGTTCGTGGTGGACCAACCGAGATGGACGTTGAAGCCGCCCACGACGGCGAACGGCCCGCCGATCCGGAAATCACCGTAGAAATCCACCACGCCAGGCACCGTCATGTGCGCTTCGTAGTATCCCGCCGTCCAAGCGAGGTGCGGGTTGCGCAGCAGGATGGCATTGCCGCTCTTCGTGCGGCTCGGCGCGAACGCCCAGGCGTTGGAGCCCACGTTGTCGTCGCGTAGCGCAGCGGCACCGGCGTCGTCGCGTCCCCCGCGCCGCGCCGCATCGCGCGTCGACGCGGGATCCATCCGCGCCACGAACGCGCGCGCCGCCGCCCACGCCGGCTCGCCGATGTCGAGCGTCGCCACGTCGGTGCCGTTGAAGTCCGAGGGGAAATGCGCCGGGTACTCGTTCGTATGCAACAGTACGTAGCGATTGATGCCTTCGGCGAACCCATCATAGATGTCGCGCGTCGCCTGCTCGAGCTGCGGATAGGTCTCGGCGGCGCGCGCACGGGCGCGCCGATACGTGAAATCCGTGCTCATGCTGTCGCGCCCGAACACCGTGCCCATCTCACCGCGCGCCCGCAGCACGTTGAGTGCCGTGCGCGTGCCGTAGTCCTCGAGCTGCAGCCACGCGAGTGCGTACCCCGCCGCCCGCAGGTTCTCCGCGCGGATGTGCGGCACGCCGTGCGCCGTGCGGATGATCTCCACCTGCTCCCACAGTGCGGAACGGCGCGGCGCGGCGGCCACGCTCAGCGCACCCAGCACCACCGCGCCCGCCGCCGCGAGCTGGCGGCGGGCGATCCGCGAGCGCACGCGCATCACTTCTTGATCGAGGTGCCCACCAGCTGCGCCACCGCGCCGAGTGTCGTCTGCGCGGCGTTCAACCCCAGGCGAAAATCCTTGTCGGAAAATGTCGAATAACGGTCCGTCGGCTGGTGCCAGTGCGGATCCCAACCGGCGCCGATTTCGCGGCCGCGCTCGTTTTCGCGCAGGCTGATCGCTGGCACCAGGTCCATGAACGGCGTGCTGTCCGTGTTCGTCATGTGCTGG
>CAIRBD010000596.1 GCA_903876745.1 uncultured Gemmatimonadota bacterium | reverse complement strand
CGGATGCGTGCCGATCTCCTCGTACTTGCGGATGTTCGCCTGGTTGCCCGCGCCCGAGCCCATCAGCGACCAGACCTGCGGGATCTTCGCCTGCCGCACGTCTAAGAAGCCCGTGCCGATCGGCGCGAGCGTCCATTTATGGAGCGACGTGCCGTAGTAGTCGCAGTTCAGGTCGTCGCGCTTGAACGGGAAGTGGTTGAACGCGTGCGCGCCGTCGACGAGCACCTCGATGCCGAGCGGGCGCGCCATGTCGACGATCTTGCGCACGGGGAGGATCTGCCCCGTGAGGTTCGTGATGTGCGTGACTTCGATGACCTTCGTGCGCGGCGTGATCGCCTGCCGGAACTGCTCCACGATGTACTCGTCACTCGGCGGCGGCACCTTGAACGAGATCTGCTTGAGCACGATCCCCTCGCGACGCTCGCGCTGCTGCCACGACGTGATCATGCGCGGGTAGTTCTGGTTGGTGAGCAGCACCTCGTCGCCGCGCTTGAGGTCGAGGCCGAAGATCACGATCTCATTGGCCTCGCTCGCGTTGCGCACCACCGCCATCTCCTCGGGGTCGCAGCCGAACTCGCGGGCGAGGTCGCGCCGCGTGCTCTCCATGCGCGGCTCGAGCACGCGCCACATGTGCTCCACGGGGAGCTCGTTCGTGAAGCGCAGGTCGCGGAACAGCTGCTCGAGCACGTGGCTCGGCGTGGGCGAGATGCCGCCGTTGTTCAGATTGATCATCGTGCGGTCGGCGTCGAACGACTGCTGGATATGCGCCCAGTAGAGCTCGTCCTCGGCGACCGCCTGCGCCGACCGCGTTCCCGCGATGGTGTTCGCCTTGAACATCTGCGAGAAGGCGTTCTCGCGCATCATCGGCAGCGACACGCCGGCGCCAGCCAGGCTCTTCACGAAAGTGCGACGATCCGTCATTGCGGCTCCAGGAGTGTTCAGGGAACGATGATCAAACCGTATTCGCCGTCGAATTCGTCCTTCATCTTCGCCAGATTCCCCGGCGCGCGCCACGGGCCACCGTCGTAGCGCACCGCCACGCGGTGCCGCCCCGGCGTGAGGAACATCTGCAATTCCCACCCGTTGATGGTGCGCAGCAGAGGGGTCGGCTCCCACCCGGAGAAGTCGCCGGCGACGTCCACCGACACCGAGTCGGGCGCGACGATGGCCAGCAGGAACATCGCGCCGCCCACCTGGGGCACCACCCGGGCGTACGACGCCACCCCGGGCACGTCGGCCTCGCTGCGCGCCGGACGCCACGTGAGCTTCACCATCGCCGTAGTCATCGTCACGTCCGGCGTGCCGCGCACGGGGTCGGACAGGACGCGACCGCTGCCCACGGCGATGGCGACGCGCGAGTTCACGGTATACTGGGCCGACCAGAAGAGCGCGTCCTGCGACGCCGTGGTGGCGCGCCGTCCGTTTCGCCACGTGTTCGCGACTTCGGCGGTGAAGCGGCCGCGCGCCCAGCGGAGAGACAGCGTCGCGTCATCGAGGTCCGTCATCAGACTGGCCCGCGCGAGATAGATGCCCGAGGCCTCCATCAACGGCCAGTCATCGGTCCGCTGGCGCGCCGCCATGACGGTCGTCGTGAGATCGCCGAGGCGGTACCACGCGCCCGCCTCGACCGAGGTGCCGTGGCTGGGGTCGGCGTCGCGCATCGTGGAGCCGACTGCCGCGCCCGTCCAGACACCGCCGGTTCCGAGGTTCACCCGCGGCCGCACATACCCGCTGAAGTTTCCGCCGCGCAGGCTGTTGGTGAGCCCGAACACGTTGAGTCCCGCGCCGGTTTCCACGACGGCCCACCCGCTGGCGAACGGGCGCCAAGCCACGGCGCCGAGCATCTGGGCCGCGGAAAGGGAGTCCCCGGTGTTGGTGATGGCGGCGGAGAGGAGCGTGGCGACGCGGGCGTCACTCAGGCGCCAGGTGACGCCGAGGATGGCGGCACCGCGCTCATCGCGCGCGCGCTGCCGGACGCGGGCGATCCCGGCATCCAGCTGGACGTCCTGCTGCGATTGCGCACCGGCGGCGCGCAATGCGACGACGAAGAGCACCCACGCGACGACGCGTGGGCTCATTCCGTCAGAAGAGCCTCACCGAGGACGAACATTGACGTTCGACACAGTTGGCGGCGGCGGCAGAAGTGAAAGAACATTCCGGCCGCGCAGGTCGAGCGCTACGTCGGGTTTCAGCCCCGCCGCCACGTCGCCCTGCACGTCCCGTCCGAGTGCCGTAAGTTGCACACCGGACGCGCCTCGCGCCACGAGGTCGAGCACCAACTTGGACGCCTGCTTGGCAGGCACGCCACGAGCCACCAGCTCCGTCAACACGCCCAGCTCCACGGCGATCGAGCGGCCGGGCGCCGCCGTGCGCAGCTGCTTGAGCGACTTCTCCGGCACTCCCACCGACAGCGCGTCGGCGCCCGCGGCGAGTTCATCGACCGAGGGGGTGGGAGCCAGCGCGGAGCTCGCGATGCGCAGGCGCTTTTCGAGCGCCGCCATCGCCGCACGGATGCTCTTGGACGTGGCCTTCTTGGCCACGCCCTCGAGCGCCTTCGACATGAAGGGATCGGCCGGCAGCCCGCGCGAGCTCGCGCTCACCAACTGCGCGCGCACTACATCGCGGGTGGCGTCATCACGGATGAGCGCCAGGCGCGCATCCTGCTGCGCGCCGGCGGACGACGCCGCCAGCACGATCAGGGCGGCGGCCGAACAGGTCAGGGCCAACGAAGTGCGTGTCATCATGGTTTCGTCACCATCAGCACAGAGGCATCGCCCCCATAGTCTTTGTCATTGGCCTTGGGCGCACGCGGGTCCACCGTGAGCACGCCGTCCACCATCAGGGCGTAGAGGTGGCGTCCCGGCTTGGCCAGCACCGTTGCCGTCCACGGGCCGTCGGCGCCAAAGCGCTGCATCGGCGTGGTGGTCGGGTCCCATCCATTGAAATCGCCGACGATCGACACCGTGTGCGCACTCGCCGCGTCGAACACCATCGGCACTGCCACCGCCCGCGACTCCGCCGGCACGTCGGCCACTTGCACGAGCGGCATCGCACCACGGGCGCCGGTCACACGCGCGACCGACGACGCGGCACCGTTGAACGCCCCGCCCGACACGAATCCGATGACCAGCGTGGCCGCGGCGAGCATGGACGCCGACGCCATAGAGAGCGACGGCACGCGCATCCAGCCGGCGAACTGCGCGACCAGCGACGGCCGCTGAGCGCGACGCGCGCGCACGGCCGACATGATGTGCATCACGGCCACCGGGTTCACCGGCGGCAACCCCGCCAGCGACCGTGCCGCCCGTTCGATCAGTTCGTCCCGCTCATCGACGATCATCGTTCCACCTTATCGAGGCGGATCCGCAACGCGTCACACGCGCGCTTCACCCGCATCCGCAACGCCGAGAGACCGGCACCGGTCACTGCGGCAATGTCTTCGTAGGAGAGATCTTCCACATGGCGCAGCAGGAATGCTTCCCGCTGCTCGGCCGGCAGACTCTCGAGCACCACCCGTACTTCTTCCGCCCAATCGGCGCCGAAATCCTCCTCGGGCACCGCTGCGGCCGCCATGATCGGCAGGTCGCCGTACTCGATCATCGCCCTGTGCCGACGGATCCGCGCCATGCTCGTGCGGCACCGGTTCGCCAGGATCCGGAACAGCCAGGGATCGAAGCGCGCGTCCTCCCGGAACCGCGGAAAACTGTCGTACACCCGGGTGAACGCGTCCTGCACCGCCTCTTCGGCGTCCTGCTCACTACCCAGCATGTTCCGCGCGAACCGGAGGCATCGCGGATAATAGAACTCCACGATCTCGATGAACGCCTTCTCATCGCCCGATCTCGCTCGGAGGGGAATGGCAGGATCGATCTCGGTCACGCTGTGCCTGGTCTGGAAAGCATTCCGGACGTTACCCAGCCGCCGAACCACGCGCCACCCGACTCCAGCGCGCGCCTGCCGCTCCGTGCATCATTATCTATTACCCGCAGGGTCGGCCCGGCGTCACGCACTCGCTCACTCCTCGCCAAAGGGCACCGGACAGGGCATTTTCCCCTCATACCCCAGACCGAGTTCCGCTCATGAGCACCACGCTCCCTCCGTCGCCGGCTCTCTTTGAGACACCCCCAGCCCAGCCATCCGTTCCCTCGGGTGGCCGTCCGGTCGAGTCCCGCGACCCCGCCACAGGGGAAGTCTGGAAGTCGTACACCGCGCTGTCTGCGACCGAGGTCACTGCCGCGGTGGCCAAAGCCCGCGCGGCACTGCCGGCGTGGGCCGCTACCCCCCTCGGCAGTCGGCTCCGGTTACTGCGTCGCTTTCACGAGGTGCTGTACCGCCGGCGCCACGACGTCGCCGCCGTCCTCACCCGGGAGAACGGCAAGACGGCCTCGGAGGCCTTCAGCACCGAGATCGCGACGGCGCTCGATTTCGCGAACTACTACGCCCGCGTCACGCCGCGTTTCCTCCGCCCCTCGTGGAAGATGGGGCTGTCGATGGCGATGAAGCGCAAGCGCGTGCGTGTTCTCCACGAGCCGTTCGGCGTGATCGGCATCATCGCGCCGTGGAACTACCCGTTCATGCTCCCGGCGGCGGAGATGCTGCCGGCACTGGCTACGGGAAACGTCGTGCTGCTCAAGCCGAGCGAGTTCACGCCCACCACGGGCGCGCTGCTGGGTGAGTTGTTCGCCGAGGCGGGGGCACCGGATGGCGTGGTGACGATCCTGCAGGGCGATGGCTCGACGGGCGCGGCGCTGGCGAACGCGGACATCGACAAGATGTTCTTCACCGGAAGCGTGGCCACGGGCCGCAAGGTGGCCGTCGCCTGCTCGCAGCGCTTGAT
>CAIRBD010000595.1 GCA_903876745.1 uncultured Gemmatimonadota bacterium | reverse complement strand
CGGATCGAGGAAGTTCATCCCCTCTTGCGCCTGGACCGTGGACTTCTGGTCCTGGATCGAGTGGCCCACGAAGCCGCTGATCGAAAGGTCCCGCGTCAGCGCCTTCTGATGGAAGTTGAACAACGTCTGCACGTTGATGTTGCGCGTGACGTCGTTGTTCAGATCGAGCACGCCATTGTACGTGAAGCCCAGCACGCTCTCCGGGCTGCGGAGGATCGTGCTCGCGTTCGTGTAGCCGTCGTAGCCGATGTTCGTCTTCAGGTCGCCGAACGAGAGCGGCGTCAGCACGAAGCCGACGTTCATCATCAGGCGGTTGTTGATCGAGTTGTTGATGTTCTTGTTGACGTTGAAGTACGGATTGTCGATCTCACCCGACTGCGACAGGGCCGTGATGCGGCGGCGACCGCCGGCGGCGGTCAGGTAGTTCGACGCCTGGTCCGTGGCGGGCCAGAGCAACAGCCCGATGAGCGGACCGGAGTCGCCCTTGTAGGCCTGGTTGTTGTCGGCATTGGCGAAGGAGAACGACAGGTCCGTCAGCAGCCACTTGTTCACCTGCGCCTGCGTGGCGCCGGTGAGGTTCAGCTTGGAGTAATCCGAGTTCGGGATCACGCCGAGTTGCTTGTTCGCCGAGATGGACAGGCGGTAGTTCAGCTTGCTGTCGGGCGAGGCACCGCTGAACGAGAGGTTGTGCCGCTGGCTCAACGCCGTGCGGAAGAACCCATCGATGTTGTCGTAGAAGACCGTGCCGGCGGGATACGGGGCCCCGAAGTACTGGAACGAACCGAGCGTTGAGCCGTTCACCGAGGTCGGCCCGTACATGTGCTGCACTTCCGGCCGGCTGTTCGTGCTCTCGACACGGAAGTTGTTGCTGTACTCGAAGCCGCCCGTGCCGGCCTTGCCGCGCTTCGTCGTGATGACGATGGCGCCGTTGGCGGCGTCGATGCCGTATAGCGCCGAGGCTTCCGGTCCCTTCAGGACGACCATCGACTCGATGTCCTCGGGATTGATGTCGGCCGCACGGTTCGTGAAGTCGAGGCCGCGGTTGTTGAACGCCGTCAGCGAGCCCGGCGCGTCGGACGCTAGCGTGTTCGTGTTCGTCGTCTTGTTGTCGAGCGGCAGGCCGTCGACGATCATCAGCGGCTGGTTGCTGCTGCTGATCGAGCTGACGCCGCGGATCGTGATGGACGACGACGCGCCCGGGACGCCCGAGCTGCTCGTCACATCCACACCCGCCACGCGGCCCTGCAGCGCGTTCACGAAGTTCTCACGCTGCGTCTGCGAGATCGCCGCGCCCTCGACACTCTGCTGCGAGGTGCCGAGTGACCGCTGCTGCGCGGTCTGGCCGAGCGCCGTCACGACCATCGCGTCGAGGTTCATCGCGACGTGCTTCATGGTCACGTTAATGACATCCTCGGCGCCGACCGTGCGGTCCTGCGGGGCGTTGCCGATGTACCGGAACTGCAGGACCTGCCCCACCGACGCGCGGAGGGAGTAGGCGCCGTCGGTGTTCGTGAGGGTGCCGGTCGTGGTCCCCTTGATGGCGATCTGCACGCCGGGCATGGCGGTGCCCGCTTCGTTCGTCACCTTGCCGGTGACGGTCTTCCCTTGCGCGAACGCTTGCGCAGCGAAGAGCAGTGTGCCCATCAACGCCATGAGTACTCGTTTCTGCATCATGAGGTGTACAGGGTTGTGGTGGACGGTGGGTCGTAATCAGCAACCTGCTGGCATGTCATGACGCGCGGTGGACAAGGGTGGGCGTCACGACATATCGACATATATAGTTGTCGCTGGGGGCGACGTCTTGGGGCAAATGATACCTCCGACCCCTATTTGAGTCAACTCGAAGCCGTTCAGTCGACAGAAATGCTCCCCTTGGGGGCGTTTTGGCTGGTGTGCACGGACATGCGGACGCTGGTCGGGAGGTGTCACGGGGTGCAACTTCGTGGAACGGCGAATCCGTGGCGCGAGAAGCTCCTGCCATCGTTGCTGATCGGATCCGGCATCGCCATCATCGTTGAGTGTTGGATCGCTCTTTCCACCGTGCACCGCCGCGAGGCACCTCCGTGCGCATCTCCCGCCTTCGACTTCCGCTCCTGATCGCGGTTTTGGCCGCCTTCCCCGCCCTCTCCTCCGCCCAAGCGCCCGACCCAGGGGCAGCGATGCACTGGCGCCAGATCGGCCCCGGTCGCGCCGGACGCGCCCGCGCGCTGAGCGGCGTCCCGAGCCAGCCGAACGTGTTCTACATCGGCTTCGACAACGGCGGGGTGTGGCGCTCCACCGATTTCGGCTCGACGTGGGAGCCGCTCTTTGACAAGGAATCGACGGGCTCCATCGGCGCGATCGCGGTGGCGCCCTCGAACCCGAACATCATGTACGTGGGCACGGGCGCGGGGATCATCCGCCCCGACCTCGCGACGGGCAACGGCATCTACAAGAGCACCGACGCCGGCAAGACGTGGACGCACCTGGGCCTCTTCGACTCGCAGATGATCGCGATGATCGACGTGGACCCGAAGGATCCGAACCGGCTGTTCGTGGCCGCGCTGGGGCATCCGTACGGACCCAACGCCGAACGCGGTGTGTTCCGCTCGACGGACGGCGGCAAGACGTTCGAGAAGGTGCTCTACCGCGACGAGTACACGAGCGCGAACGACGTGCGCATCGACCCGAGCGACCCGAACACCGTGTACGCCACGCTCTGGCAGCAGCAGCAGGCGTTCTGGGAAGGGGGCGGCTTCGGCGGCGGGGGCAACGGCATCTACAAGTCGACGGACGGCGGCACCACCTGGAAGCCCATTTCAGCGGGGCTGCCCACCGTGCTGCAGGCCAACCTCGCGATCGCGCCGAGCAACTCGAAGGTCGTGTATGCGATGGTGGCGTCCGCGACGGCGACGGGCGCGAGCGGGCCGGTGGCGTTCTACAAGTCGAGCGACGGCGGCGAACACTGGCAGCTCGCGACGACGGCGGCGGGATCGAGTCGCACGCCCGACAACCGTCCGCTCAATCGCATCGGCGGCGGCGACCTGCCGACGATCGTCGTGGACCCGAAGAACGAGAAGGTGGTGTACAGCGCGTCCACGGTGATGTGGCGCACCGAGGATGCCGGCGTGAACTGGTCGGCGGTGCGCGGCGCGCCGGGCGGCGACGATTACCAGAAGAACTGGATCAACCCGAACAACACGGACATCATCCTCTCGGTGAGCGATCAGGGCGGCGTGGTGTCGGCGAACCGCGGCAAGAGCTGGAGCAACTGGTACACGCAGCCCACGGCGGCGATGTACCACGTGAGCACCGACAACGCCTTCCCGTACCGCGTGTGCGGCGGGCAGCAGGATTCGGGTTCGGCGTGCGTGGCGAGCCGTTCGGACGACGGCGAGATCACGTTCCACGACTGGCACCCGGTGAACATCCAGGAGTACGGCATCGCGGCATCGGACCCGAAGAACCCGGACCACGTGTACGGCAGTCAGCGCACGAACGTGTCGCTCTACGACCGCGCGACGGCGCAGACGACGCTGGTGGGTCCCGACCTGAGCGTGAAGGGGCCGAACGGCGAGAACTTCGGGCGCAACGTGCGCACGATGCCGATCGAATGGTCGAAGGTGAATCCCGACGTGCTGTTCTACGCGTCGAACGTGGTGTGGAAGAGCACCGACCGCGCGAAGAGCTGGACGCGCATCAGCGGTGACCTCGCGCGGCAGACATGGACGCCGCCGTCGAGCGCGGGCAAGTACGCGAGCACGGTGACGCCGGCGCCGCTCGGCGCGATCACGGCGCTGTCGCTCTCGCCGAAGGACCTGAACGTGATCTGGGCCGGTACCGACGACGGCAACATCCAGGTGACGATGAACGGCGGTGCGGCGTGGACGAACGTGACGCCCGCGGCGATCAAGCCGTGGACGCGCATCTTCAACATCGAGGCCGGCCACTTCGACACGCAGACGGCGTATGCCGCGGCGAACACGCTGCGCATCGACGAGATGCTGCCGCACCTGTGGCGCACGCACGACGGCGGCACGTCGTGGACGGAGATCAGCACCGGCATCGCGGCGGGCGCGGTGGCGAACACGATCCGCGAGGATCCCCGGCAGAAGGGACTGCTCTACGCCGGCACCGACGTGCAGGTGTGGGTGAGCTTCGACGACGGCGATCACTGGCAATCGCTCCGCAATGACATGCCGGCGATCTCGGTGCGCGATCTGCAGGTGAAAGACGACGCCACCTGCCACTGTGCCGACCTGATCGCGGGGACGCACGGGCGCGGGTTCTACATCCTCGACGACGTGACACCGCTGCGGCAGGCCGCGGCGCTCCGCACGGCGGCGGCGGCGAAGAGCGCGTATCTCGTGAAGCCCGTGACGGCGGTGCGCGTGCGGCACGGCACGAACGATCCCACGCCGTGGCCGCCGGAGGTGCCGGCCGGTGAGAACCCGATCCCGGGCGCGATCCTCGACTACTATCTGCCCGCTGATGCGCGTGGCGCAGTGGAGCTCGACATCCTCGACGCGGCGGGCAAGGTGGTCCGCACGTACTCCGACAAGGATCCGGTGCTCAAGCCGCATCCGGCCGAAGACATGGCGGCGTACGACAAGGTGTGCCAGGCGAAGCCGACGGCGACGTTCTGCGGGCTGCCGCTGTACTGGCCGGCGAAGCCGCTGACGCTCTCGACGAAGGCGGGGATGCATCGGTTCGCGTGGGATCTGCGCTATGAGCCGCTGCCCGTGGTCGATATCGAGGACAATGGCGACGAGGGTGCGACGGGTGCCGTACCGCACGCGACGTACGACGACGGCAACGCGCCGTGGGCGCCGGCGGGGTCGTACACGGTGCGTCTGACCGTGGAGGGCAAGTCGTACAAGCAGCCGCTCACGCTGGTGATGGACCCGCGCGTGAAGACGCCGGTGGCCGTGCTGGCGCAGGTGGCGACGCTCACCAAGGAGATGTACGACGGCGCGATGGCGGCGCACGAGGCCTCCGTGCAGGCGCGCGGTCTCATCGGGCAGCTCGACAAGCTCTCAGGCGCCGACGTGGACGCGTTCAAGGCGCAGATCGAATCACTCGCGCCGGCGCCGGCGGCGCGCGGGGGACGGCGGGGCGGCGGTGGACGGCGTGGCGGCGGCCCGGGCGGGCCGGTGGTCACGCTCGACGCGGCGAGCAACGCGATGTTGGGCGCGGCGATGAGCATGCAGGGCGCCGACGTGGCGCCGACGAACCGTCAGGTGGAGGCCGCTGCCAAGGCGCGCACGATGGGCGCCGGGGTGATGCCGAAGTGGGCGGCGCTGAAGACGGCGAAGCTCGCGGCGTTCAACGCGAAGCGGAAGGCGGCGGGACAGCCGGAGGTCACGCTGCCGAAGTAGCGGTCGGGTGGCGGACGTCCCGTGCGCTTTTCGCTCACGGGACGTCCGCCGTCTCGCGAGTCAGTCGAGCGCCTCGAAGACGCCGATGTCGCGGTTCTTTCGCACGCGGTCCCAGGCGAAGCAGCGTCCGTTCATCGCGACGTACACGCCCGCCGGCAGCGCCTGCACGAACGAGAGCGCGCTGCCGAGGTTGAAGAGGCCGTCGGAGCTGCCGAACGCGTAGGGGATCATGGCGCCGGTGAGGACGATGGTCTTGCCGGAGACGCCGGCCGCGATCGCCGCGGCCGTCTCGACCATCGTGTCGGTGCCGTGCGTGATGACGATGCGCGATTCGTCGCAGGCCGCGCAGGCGTGCACGACGTTCGCGCGATCGGCGGCGGTCATGTCGAGACTGTCGATCATCATGAGCACGTCGATGGCGACATCGAGCTTGCAGCGGCCACGCTCGAGCATGTCCTCGATGTGCGTGCGATGGAAGTTCAACGTGCCATTGAGCTCGTTGTACTCTTTGTCGAACGTGCCGCCGGTGACGAGGATACGGACGGTCATCGCGCGACTCAGCCGGCGCGCGGCATGCGCCGCAGCTCGCGGAACCCGATCATGCGGCCGGCGGCTTCGTCCCACAACGTGAGCCGCAGCGTGCGGAAGGCGCCCCAGAGCGTGAGGACGTGCGCCTGCTGGAAGATGGGGTTCTCCTCGTGCGCCTTCTGAAGCCGGTAGTTCGGGATCTTGGGGCCGAGGTGATGCACGTGGTGCAGGCCGATGTGCCCCGTGAACCAGTTGAAGAGCCACGGCATCTGCAGATGCGAACTGCCCATGATGGCGGCCGTGGCGTAATCCCACTCGGCGTGCTTCTTCCAGTAGGCGTCCTCGAACTGGTGCTGCACATAGAACAGCCAGATGCCGGCGGCCGCGGCCAAATAGTACGCGGGCAGGTACAACAGCACGACCGCCTTCCAACCGAAGGCGACGAGGCCGATGAGCACGAGCCCGACCAGCGCGGCGTTGGTCATCCACACGTTCCACAACTGCTGTTTGCCCGTGGCCATCCCCGGCGCGCGGAAGCGCTGGAGGATCATCATGTGGAGCGGTCCCACGCCGAAGAGGACGAAGGGACTGCGGTACAGACGGTACTTGAGTTTGCCGAGGCGCTTGAGCGCCGTGTACTCAGCGCAGGTGAGCGTGGTGAGGTCGCCGTAGCCGCGCCGGTCGAGATCGCCCGACGACGCATGGTGGATGGCATGTTCGCGGCGCCACTGCGAGAACGGCGTGAAGGTGAGGACGCCCGTCACGAACCCGACGGCATCGTTGACCCTGGGCCACGGGAGGAAACTCCCGTGCGCACAGTCGTGCATGATGATGAACGTGCGCACGAGCAGGCCGGCAATCGGCACGATGAGGAGCACAGTCGCCCACGAGGCACGCGGCATGAGCCAATACCCGAGCCACAACCCCGCGACAAGCAGGGTGAGCGTGACGATCACCTGACGCAGCGAGTGCAGGGTGTCGGGACCAGCGTACCGAGCGACGATCGAGCGCCAATCGGTGGCGTCGACCGTTGTCGCGGCGGGGCGCGCCTCGTTGCGTTGGGTCATCAGTTCCTGAGTAGAGTATGGCGGGCCGAGGCACACCGTGTGCGTCGGACCCGCCGTTCGCGCCAGCGGCGCTCTTGGAGTATAGCAGGCCCTGGATGCCGGGGGCTATATGCACAAATACGGAGTGACGCGCGCGGGACTACCAGTGAGAGGTGCTGTATCATTAGTGAGCAGTTACGCGACTTACATTCTGATCGGGACCGCATGCCGGTAGAACTCGAAGTTCGCAATGCCATCAACATCACGGGACGCGGCGCGGTGCTGATCGCGTTCGCGCGCGGCGCGATGCCGATGGTGGGCCAGGTGACGCCACCGCTCGTGTTCGGGACGGCGGCGGCGCGGCGGCTCGAGGTGATCCGGCTCGAGAAGCTGACGGCGATGGAAGTGGGCGGGATAGCGATCGGGCTCGTGTTCAAGGCGCCGCCACCGCTGGCCGAACTCAAGCGGGCGGTGCCGCCGGGGTCCAAATTGCTGTTATCTGATGCGGCGGATTGAACGACGCCGCGGCTCGACGCTGGTACTGCAGGGTGCAGGTGACAACGCCTCGGATCCACGCGGATCGGGGGACACCGAACTCCAGGAGAATTCCTTCATGAGCAACTTCGGCGCGTTCACGATGGTCCGCTTTGCCTCAGTCGTCGCCTGTTTCGGTGCCGTGTCGCTCTCCGCGCAGGGCGCACCGGCGGCACGGACGCCGCGCAGCGACAGTCTGCGCGAGGCGTCGCGGCTCGACGTGGAAGGGCAGACGTCCAAGGGACGCGAGATGATCGCGGCGCTGATCACGAGTGCGCCCGATCCTGCGGCGAAGGCGGCGGCGCAGCGCGCGATGGCGATGGCGTACGCATTCGACGGCGACTGCGCGAACACGGTCAAGTTCGAAGAGCTGGTGATCCAGTACTGGAAGACGCGCGAGCAGGCGGAGCCGCAGAACGCGTTCTATCAGGAAGGGGAGATGGCGAACGAGGCCGCGCGCGTCTGCATCGATGCGGGCGACCTGAACACGGCCGACAAGTACTACCGCCTCGGCACGGAACTCGGCCTCAAGGAGCCGGCGCCGATGACGCATCCGGCGTCGCTCTGGAACTTCCGCCTCACGCATGCGCTGGCGCGCCTCGCGGCCCGTCGCGGCAATGCCGCGGAGGCGAAGAAGCAGGTCGCGGCCGCGCGGGCGATCCTCGACGGCGACCCGGCGATGGCGGCCGCGCAGGAGCGGTTCTTCCCGTATCTCGCCGGCTACGTGGCGCTGTATACCAACGACCTCGCCGCGGCGCAGGCGGAGTTCACGAAGGCGCTGGCGATCCCGCAGAACCAGAGCGATCCGTTCATGAACACGCTGCTCGGGATGACGTACGAGAAGCAGGGCGACGCGGCGAAGGCGAAGGCGCAGTACGAGAAGGCCTACGGGCTGGCCACGGCGCACAATCCGCCGACGGCGTTCGCGCGGCCCTTCCTGCGGAAGAAGCTCGCAACGCCGTGACCATCGGCACGGCCCCAGCACGCTTGCGCCCTGTGCGCCGACGTGCGTGGCTGGCTCTGCGGACGCTCACCTTCGTGGGCGGCCTGGGTTGCCACACGCCCACCGATTCCGCGGCCACGCCGATAGTGCCCACCGACACGATCATTCCGTCGGTGCCGTGCGCCGCGACGCTGGGCAAGTTCGGCGGACTGAACTGGAACGTGCGCGCCGAGGGGTTGTCGGGGCCGGGCCCGAACGTGTGGAACGCCTGCAACGCGTGGCTCGACTCGGCGGGGCTGCACCTGAAGATGCAGAAGCGCGACAGCGTGTGGACGAGCGCCGAGGTGTACACGTCGGAGACCGTGGGCTACGGGCGGTTCGAGTTCGAGATCGCGACGCGGCTCGACGCCCTCGACCCCAACGTGGTGCTGGGACTGTTCACGTATCCCGGCGGCGCGCTCGACGGACGGCACGAGATCGACATCGAGGTGGCGCGGTTCGGCGCGACCGCGCCGGCGGCGAGCAATCTCAACTATGCGGTGTATCCCGGAACGGTGATCACGACCACGCAGGGGCACTGCGCGCTGCGGTGGGATTCGCCGGTCGCGGGCTCGGTGCACCGCTTTCTGTGGTCAGCGGGCTCGGTGCGCTTTCAGAGTTTTGCGACGACGGCGGTGGCGGCGACAACGCCACCGTACCGTTCGTGGACGTTCACCCCGACGGGGAGCTTCACGATCTCGAGCGGCAGCTGGCCGCTGCGCCTCAACCTCTGGCTGTTCAACGGCAAGGCCCCGGCGAACGCGCTGCCTCTCGAGGTGGTGATCCGACGGGTGACGTACAGTTCGACGATGCCGACGACGCCCGCG